>JAFAHL010000227.1 GCA_019237215.1 Hyphomicrobiales bacterium
GGAATATTCGGCCTGAGAAGGTGTCGCGTTTGTCCATCGCTGCCTGCGCGGACGACGGCCGGCGATCATCCCAGCTTTCCGACCTCGGCCTCGAGCAAGCTCCAGCACTTGTTGCCGAGCTTGTCCTTCCAGGTCGCATAGACGCTAGGGAGACGCGCACGGAACGCCGCCTGGTCGACCTCGTTGAACGCGATCCCACGCGCGGCAAAAGTATCCCGCAGGCTGGCATTGAGCCTGCCCTGATCCTCGCGCTGCTGGCGCACATATTTTGCCGCGTTGTTCTCGATCACGCCCTTGATCTCGTCGGGTAGCGCCGTCCACGTGCTCAAGTGCGCCATCAGGTTGAAGCCCGACCACATATGATTGGTCATGCTGACATACCTCACCATCTCGTCGAGCCTGTATCCCTGCATGATCGCGAGCGGATTCTCCTGCGCCTCGACTTTACCGCTCTTGAGCGCGCCGTAGATTTGATTGGCGGGCGTCGTGATCGGCTGGGCCCCGAACGCCGCGAAAGTGTCGAAGATCATCTGCCCCGGTGGAACACGGATCTTCATCCCGGCGAAATCGTCCGGCTTGGCGATCGGACGGTTGACGGTCGTCACCTGCCGCATGCCGTTGTCGAAGCCGGCAACGGGGAAAAGATACATGCCCCTGGCCGCCATCTCCTCGCCGATATAGCGGCCGAACGGCCCATCGATGGCCTTGTGCGCCTCCGGCGCCGACTTGAAGGCGAACGGTACCTGTTGCGCCTCCGCCACCGGCACGACCGTGCCGATGATGCCGCCCATGAGCGTGAAGAACTGGATTTCGCCGGCGAGGAGCTTCTTCAGCGCCTCGGGATCGCCGCCCGCGATCTTGTTGTTTTCGGCGAACACGGTCGTTTCGACGCGCCCGTTGGTCTCGGCGCGAACCGCATTCCACATGGCGACGAGATTCTCGTGCAGCGTGCCGCCGGCCGGCTGGTTGTGATACTGCACGAACTTATGGTCGGCGGCGCGCGTCGGCTTCACGCCGATGGTGATCGGTCCAAGCGCGCCGGCGGCCGCAATGACGGACCGGCGGGACAATTGAGTTGCCATCGGCTGTCTCCGGCTGAACACCCGCTGGCAGGCTCGCCCGCGGGCAGGCCCGGGATGGACCTGAAAGATGTTAATGAATGCCGAGGCTCGCGTCAGCCGGCGCTATATCAATCATCCGGAGCTGCACCCGTTCGACACCGTTCCAGCGGTCGAGGCACAACGTGCCGGCGGCGTGCACAGATCGCCCACGGCTCTGCTCGAGCCCGATCCCGAGCTTTTGTCCGGCGGCGCGAAACGCAATGGCGTTGATGATCGAGCCGTCGCCGGCACGCAAGCGCGCACGCATATGGGACTGCCCTACCTCTTCGGCATAGACGAGGGTATGGGCAGGCAGCGCGATGATCGGTTCCGGATTGCCCGCGCCGAACGGACCCGCGCACGCGATCGTCGCCACGACGTCGTCATTGGCGGCAGCGGCGGTGAGCGCCCCGTCGATCAGCAGCGCATCCTCGCGCCGCGCAGCTTCGACCGAGCTTGCGAGCGCATCTTCGAGATAGGCGCGGAACGCGCTCAGCGTATCCTTGCGCAGCGTGACGCCGGCTGCCATGGCGTGGCCGCCGCCTTTGATGACGAGACCCGTGCTCACGGCGTGGCGCACGGCGCGGCCGAGGTCGACGCCGGCGATCGAACGCCCGGACCCGGTGCCGATGCCGCCCGGCTCGAGCGCGATGGCGAAGGCGGGCCGTCCGAACCGCTCCTTCAATCGCGCGGCGACGAGGCCGACCACGCCCGGATGCCAGCCATCGGCGGCGGTCACGACGACGGCGCCCTTCTCCTCGACACCGAGCGCGGCCATGGCTTCGGCCTCGGCCTGCGCCAAGGTGGCGAGCTCGATCGCTTGACGTTCGCGGTTGAGTCGATCGAGCTCGGCCGCGAGGCGCGCGCATTCGGACGCATCGTCCTGCATGAGCAGATCCACCCCGAGGGTCGCTCGGCCGATGCGGCCTCCGGCATTGATGCGCGGTCCCAGGAGGAAGCCGAGATGCCAAGGCTCGGGCGGGCCGCCGAGCCGCGCGACATCCATCAAGGCGGTGAGCCCGGCATTGTCGCGGCGGCGCAGCGCCAACAGACCCTTGGCGACGAAAGCGCGGTTGAGACCCTTGAGCGGCACCACGTCGGCGACCGTTCCGAGCGCCACCAGATCGAGGAACCCGAGGAGGTCTGGTTCCGGCCGCTCCGGCGTCCAAAATCCACGCGCGCGCAGTTCGCGATTGACCGCGACCACGGTCATGAACACGAGGCCGACGGCCGCGAGGTGGCCGAGCGTCGATAGATCGTCGAGTCGGTTGGGATTTACCACCGCGAGCGCCGCAGGCAGCCGTTCGTCGGCCTGGTGATGGTCGATCACGATGACGTCGAGGCCGAGCTTGCGCGCCTGCGCCAGCGGCTCGTGGCTGGTGGTGCCGCAATCGACGGTGACGAGAAGGTTTGCCCCTCGTGCGGCGAGCGCGCCAACCGCCTCGGTATTGGGGCCGTAGCCTTCGAACAGACGATCGGGGATGTGGACGATGGGGCGCAGGCCGCAATAGTGCAGATATCGCCCGAGCAGCGCCGCCGATGTCGCTCCATCGACGTCATAGTCGCCCAAGATGGCGATCGTTTCACCGCGCGTGACCGCGTCAGCCAGTCGCGTCGCGGCGCCGCGCATGTCGGCGAGTGTGTGCGGATCCGGCATCAGCGCGCGCACCGTCGGATCGAGGAAGCTTGCAACCTCGTCCACCTCGACCCCGCGACCGGCGAGAATGCGCGCCAGCAACTCGGGTACATCCTGGTGGCGCTGTGCGATCGCGAGCGCGCGCGCGGCGTCTCGCTCGTCGAGCCGGTCGCGCCAGGCGCGTCCGCAGGCCGAGCGCTCGACCCCGAGAAAGAGGCGCCGCGTCGGAACGATCGGTGCCGTCAAGGCGATGGTCATGCTCATGCCCGCGAATCGGGTCAGAAAAGCTTGCGATATTGGATGAAGCCGGAGCGCTCCGCCAGCTTGTCGTAGAGCGCTCGGGCGACCGCATTGCTCTCCTGGGTGAGCCAATAGACGCGGCTCGCACCCGCGCGTCGCGCGCGTTCTTCCACCGCCGCAATCAACGCACGCCCGACCCCCAGATGGCGTGAGTTTTCGGCGACGAACAGGTCCTGCAGATAGCAGTAATTGCCGATCGTCCAGCACGAGCGGTGGAAGAGGTAGTGCACGATGCCACAGAGGCGCCCGCCCACATAGGCGCCGAGCACGGCCATCGGTTCCGCCGGATCGTGCAAGCGCGCCCAGGTTACGGTCGTGGTCTCGTCCGAGATCACGACCTTGTAGAAGGCCTGGTAGCCCTTCCACAGCGGCTCCCAATCGGCGCGCTCGTCTACGCGCAGGGGCCGGACCTCAACATCGGATGCAGCCATGCAGCGACCCGGGCAGTTTGCTTTCCGCTATTCAGCCGCTGCGGCATGGATCCGCAACAGCTCCGGTATAGTATCCGCCGGCCGGCGCCCGAACCCGCATTCCGTCGCGATCGAGAAGTTTTTCACATATTTTTCTGCCGTTGCCAGGCGCCGGCGCGTGCCGATCAGTCCGTCGGTGTAATGCACGAGGCCGAGACACAGCTCGGTCTCGGGGCGAAGTTCGAGCCGATCGAGCGGCGCGAAGTACCCATCATCCGCGCGATTGCGCGGAACCGGCATATGGACCAACTGGATGGGGCGGCTGATCGCGCGCGAAAGATAATTGGCGAGCGCAACCATGTCGTCCATGTCGATAGGCTCGACGACGTGACGATGATTGGAATCGCCGTAGCAGAAGTGAAACAAGAGCTCGATGTCGGCCGGCACGTGATCGGCGAGCTCAACCAAAATCGTTCCGAATGTCTTGAGCATCTCCTCCTTGTTTTGCCCATAGGCATTGGATTCATTCCGCTGCAGCCGGGCGAAGACGGCGGCGGCGACGTCGAACTGGATGGCAAGTTGATTGTGCGGAATCACTGCCGCGAGCCGATCGATCTCGCGCTGCACCGCGTCGTTATAGATCGGATCGAGCGCGCGATGCAGGTGCTCCTGCACGAATAGCCAAATCACCGAATGCGCGGGGACGAGATCGACCTGGAAACGGCAGTGGGCCGGAATGGTCCCCCGCTGTTTCAGTTCAGAAAACTCTCGGTATGATCGGATCGCGGTCTCCGCGTAGAGCAGATTGTCGAACATCACGTCCTTCGTCGACGCGCCGGATTTGAGCCGGTAGCGCGTCCGCGGCGGCGCAGTCGAGTGCAGGCGGAAGACCTCATCCGATTTCTCAAATGCCGGATGATTTGCGAATACCGGCTCGAGGTGCGCGATCCAGTCGCTGCGCTCGCCGGTCTCGCCATCGGGAATGCGCAGAAGCCGCGGCCCGAGCGCGGCACTCACGGTCGTGAACACGTCACGCGCATTGGCAAGCGGAACGCTGCCGACGAGATGAATGTTGCGAGACGGCACGCCCCGTCACCTCTTCAAGCTCAGTCGATGGTCCTGAACACCGTTATGAAAGGCGCAAAGCCGATCCATCGCTCGCATTGGGGCATGGCCTGTGCATAAAGCTGCTTCGATGCGGTAGTGGCGCCTCCAGCCGCCTGCTCCGCGATCAAACTGACCAGCGCTTGCGCTGCCTCGGCGCAAACGCGCCGCACCGGCGGAATGGTCTGCGGGCATCGGCTGAGCGTCTCCTCCGCCGCCAAGGCGTCTTTATCGGCGATGACGGCTGCCGTGGCGCGCGCCCGGCCGACGAGATAGTCGAACGGACGCGTATCGAGGCCCTTGAGCCGATCGGTCGCCTCGTGCTCGAGGGCTCGTAGCGCCTCGACGTGTTTCTTGATCGCGGCGCGCACGTCCTGCGGATGGCCGCGGCACGACGCGGCCTTCACATCAAAGGGAAACAAAACCAAAGCGGCAAGCGCCGCTACGCTGGCGCGAAATCGTGATCGTGGGCGGTTACAACGATTGCGCAGCTGGTCGGGGCGCGCGTGACGCTTGAAAACCGTTTGATGTTCCATTGCGGCAAAATGAGCCACGGCACTGTCGTCAATCCAAATGAAACTTCTCAAGCTGCCGGTGCTCGCCTCTGATCCAGCGCACCGTACCGGTGATCGAGCGCATCACCACCGTCTCGGTTTCGATCACGTCCTTGCGGAACCGCACGCCTGTGAGCAGCGCCCCGTTGGTGACGCCGGTCGCGGCGAACAGGCAATCGCCCTTGACCATGTCGCCGATCTCGTACTTCTTGCGCGGGTCCTTGATGCCCATTTTCCCCGCCCGCGCGCGCTTTTCTTCGGTGTCGAGCACGAGCCGACACTGCATCTGGCCGCCGATGCAGCGCAGCGCCGCGGCGGCCAGCACCCCTTCGGGCGCTCCGCCAATGCCCATATAAATGTCGATGCCGGTGTCAGCGGGATCGGCGGTATGGATCACGCCCGCGACGTCGCCATCGGTGATGAGCCGCACCGCGGCGCCGGCTTTGCGCACGCCCGCGATGAGATCGGCATGGCGCGGTCGGTCGAGGATCAGCGCGGTGATTTCGGCGGGCCCTACGCCCTTGGCCTTGGCGAGTTCGCGGATGTTCTGCTCGGCCGGCGCATCGAGATCGACGATGCCTTTCGGATAGCCGGGACCGATCGCGATCTTTTCCATGTAGACGTCGGGCGCGTTGAGCAGCGTGCCCGCTTCCGCCACCGCCATGGTGGCGATGGCGCCCGGCATGTTCTTGGCGCACAGCGTGGTGCCTTCGAGCGGATCGACTGCGATGTCGACCTCCGGGCCGTGCTTGTTGCCGACCGTCTCGCCGATAAACAGCATGGGCGCCTCGTCGCGCTCGCCCTCCCCGATCACGATCGTACCGTTGATGGGAAGCTTGTTGAGCTCGCGCCGCATGGCGTCGACCGCGGCTTGGTCGGCGGCCTTCTCGTTGCCACGCCCGCACAAACGCGCCGCCGAGACCGCCGCGCGCTCGGTCACCCGCACGATCTCGAGCGTGAGAACGCGTTCCAATGCCAGGTCCGGCTGCACGGTGATCGACGGCACGGCTCTGCGTTCCCCTTTGTTCATGTCTTCATCCTCGCGCCTGTCTTGCCGCTTGCTCGTGCTGCGCCTCGCCGCGCGGGGTGGCGACGATGGGGCATGATTGTATCAGTTTTTCTCGATCCGAATGACCTGCGGTTTGCCCAAGATCACCTTATCGCGGCCGACCGCGGCGAGGGCCTTGCGCACGGCGTCCTCGGTGGTCGCATAGGTGATCAGGATCACCGGCACCGGCTGACCCGAACTGCCGGCGACATCGCCGCCATGCGGGGGCTCGCCGCGGTGACGCTGCACGATCGACTCAAGCGAGATGTTCTGCTGCGCCAGCCGCCTGGCGATGGTCGCGGCGGTGCCCGGTTTGTCGACTGCAAGCAGACGGATGTAGTAGCCGCCTTCGTGACGTTGCATCGGCGCCTTCTTGCTGGTGGTCAGCCGCGCCGAAGGCCGCCCGAACGGCGCCGTGCGTATCCCGCGGGCGATGTCGCCGATATCGGAGACGACGGCGGACGCGGTCGCCAAACCACCGGCCCCAGGGCCGACCAGCGTGATCGGTGCGATCGCATCGACGTCGACGGTGACGGCGTTGGTGACGCCCATCACCTGGGCGATCGCGGTCTCCTTCGGCACCATGGTCGGATGCACGCGCTGCTCGATGCCCTTCTCGGTTTTGACCGCAACGCCCAGCAATTTCACGCGGTAGCCGAGCTCGGCTGCCCATTCGAGGTCTTCGGGCGCAATCGACGATATGCCTTCGACATACACGGCGCTTTGATCGACCTTGGTACCGAAAGCCAGGCTCGCCAGGATTGCGAGTTTCTGCGCGGTATCGTGGCCCTCGATGTCGAAGGTGGGATCGGCCTCGGCATAACCGAGCTGCTGCGCCTCCTTCAGGCAGTCCGCGAACGCGAGCTTCTCCTCCTCCATGCGCGTCAAGATGTAGTTGCAGGTGCCGTTGAGGATTCCGTAGATGCGCGCCAGCGAATTGCCGGCCAAACCCTCGCGCAACGCTTTCACGATCGGGATGGCACCGCCGACTGCGGCCTCGAAATTCAGCGCCACATGGTTCCTCTCGGCAATGGCCGCCAGCGTGACGCCGTGGCGGGCAAGCAGCGCCTTGTTGGCGGTGACGACCGATTTTTTCGCCGCCAGCGCAGCCGAGACCGCGGCTTTGGCCGGATCGCCCTCGCCGCCGATCAACTCCACGAAGACGTCGATCTCAGGGTCGGTCGCAAGCGTGACGGGGTCGGCGACCCAGCGCGGTTTCTGGTGACCGATGTCGCGTTTCTTGCCGCGCGAGCGCGCACTGACCGCGACAACCTCGATCGGGCGGCCGCAACGGGCGGCGAGCGCGTCACGTTGGCGCTCGAGAAGCCGGGCGACGCACGCCCCGACGGTGCCCAAGCCGGCAATACCGAGTTTCAGTGGAGCGGACATCGTCGGCCTGCGTGGAAACGGAGCGTCTAGCGCCGCTGGGCCAGGGGGACGACGTTGTGCAACTTTTTGAGGCCGGTTTCAAGAAAGCGGCGGATGTTGCGCGCGGCTTGACGGATGCGCTGCTCGTTCTCCACCAACGCGATGCGCACGTATACTTCGCCATGTTCGCCGAAACCGATGCCAGGCGAGACCGCGACCTCGGCCTTTTCGACCAGGAGCGTGGAAAATTCGACGCTGCCGATGCTCTGGAAGGGCTCCGGAATCGGCGCCCAAGCGAACATGGAGGCGCGCGGAGGAGGAACCTCCCAACCCGCACGACCGAATGACTCCACCAGCACGTCGCGCCGGCGCTTGTAGATCGCTCGCATCTCGCGGATACAGTCATCGGAGCCATTGAGCGCAGCGGTTGCCGCCACCTGCACCGGCGTGAAGGCGCCATAATCGAGATAGGATTTCACCCTCGCCAACGCCGCGATGATGCGCTCGTTGCCGACGGCAAAGCCGATGCGCCAGCCGGGCATCGAATACGTCTTCGACATCGAGGTGAACTCGACCGCGACTTCCATTGCGCCGGGTACCTGCAACACCGAAGGCGGCGGATCATTGTCGAAATAGACCTCCGCATAAGCAAGGTCCGAGAGCACGAACACACCATGCTTCTTCGCAAACGGAATCAGCTCTTTGTAGAAATCGAGGTCGGCGACCGCGGCGGTGGGATTGGAGGGATAGCAGACGACGACCGCAATCGGTTTGGGAATGGAGCGGATGATGGCCCGCTCCAACGTCTCGAAGAACGCCGGCGTCGGCTCCGACGGT
The DNA here is from genome assembly GCA_019237215.1 of Hyphomicrobiales bacterium. Classification (GTDB taxonomy): domain Bacteria; phylum Pseudomonadota; class Alphaproteobacteria; order Rhizobiales; family Xanthobacteraceae; genus VAZQ01. The sequence goes on from JAFAHL010000227.1 coordinate 8,358, forward strand.
ACGGCGCGGATCACGCCGCCCGCCATCAAGAAGCCGAAGGCGTGGATCGGATAACTGGGATTGGGGACCACGACGACGTCGCCCGGCGCCGTGATCGCCTGCGCCACGTTGGCGAAGCCTTCTTTCGAGCCCAGCGTGGTGACGATCTGGGTCTCGGGATTGAGCTTCACGCCGAAGCGGCGCCCGTAATAGGCCGCCTGCGCGCGGCGCAATCCCGCAATCCCGCGCGAGGAGGAATAGCGGTCGGTGCGCGGCTTGCCGATCGTCTCCTTGAGCTTCTCGATGACGTGCGCAGGCGCCGGCAGGTCGGGATTGCCCATGCCCAGGTCGATGATGTCGGCACCAGCATTACGTGCCGCGGCCTTCGCGCGATTGACCTGCTCGAAGACGTAGGGCGGCAGACGCCGAATGCGGTAAAATTCTTCCATCACCCCGGCTCCATTGGCGTGCGCGCCGATACCGCGCGAACAGGCCGGCGCGCGCCTTCTATCACGGCTTGTCGGCGTCGCCAGCGGGCTTGTCGGCGTCGGCAGCGGGCTTGGCGGCGGCTTCCGCAGCACGGTTGCGCGCTGCGACCAGATCGCTTTCGAGCTTTTTCGTCTCGGCGTCGGTGAGCACCGTGGTCGCACGCGGGGGCGGCAGGTTGTTGACCGCCGGATAAGGCATCGAACTCGCCGGGCGTTCCGGCGTGCCATCGGGCAAGCCGCCAACCGCGTTTGGCAGGTGATCGGCGACCATGCTGCCGGCCGAACAACCCGCAAGAACGATGGCGCCCGCGGCGAGCGCCGCCGCAAGGGCACACCTCGGCGCGGGCCGTCGTGAGCGCGATGTCAACATCATGCCGATTCGATCCCCGCCGGATGGCAACGCCAAGCGCCGACCAGCCCCTCCCCTCCACGGCAAAATTGCTGCCAGTTCAAGCAATTGGGGGCAAGTTGTATGCCCGCAATATGACCAAAGCAAGGTTAAGGCGGACGGTTTCACGGCCGACGCTCGGCCGCGCCCGCGCGCTGGCTCGCAGCGAAGGCCCATGATGCGTCTTGCGGCGGTTATGAGTAAAGTCCATCTGCGGTCTGGAAAGGCCAAAGCCGGCCTGCGCCGGAACCCGATTTGAGGCGTTGCCGTGAGAGCCCCGTCCGAACCAGTCAAAGGCGGCTCCGCAGACGTGGAGGAGTTTGCCCGCAACATCGCCCGCATGATCGAAGAAGGCGGCAAGGCCTTGGCCGCCTACCTCAAGCCGCGCGAAGAAGGCCGCCACGACGATCAATATGCCGAGGTCACCGATGTGGTGAAAACGATCGGCCAGGTGGCGGATTATTGGCTGCGCGATCCGCAGCGCGCGCTCGAACTGCAATCGAGCTTGGGCAAAGCTTATCTCGACCTGTGGGCGAACACGGTCAAGCGCATGGCCGGCGAGCAGGTGCAGCCGGTCGTCCGGCCCGAGCCCAGGGACGAGCGCTTTGCCGACCCCGAGTGGTCGAGCAACCAGTTCTTCGATTTTCTCAAGCAGGCCTATCTCTTGACGGTGCAATGGGCGAACCGGCTGGTGCGCGACGCCCAAGGGATCGATCCCCATACCCGGCAGAAGGCGGATTTCTACGTGCGCCAGATCGCCAACGCGATCGCGCCCTCCAATTTCGTCCTCACCAACCCGGAGCTTTTGCGCGAAACACTCGCCTCGAACGCCGGCAATCTCGTGCGGGGAATGCACATGCTGGCCGAGGACATCGCGGCCGGGCGCGGCGACCTCAAGATCCGTCAGTCCAGATCCGAAATGTTCGAGGTCGGCCGCAATCTCGCGCTCACGCCCGGCAAGGTGATTTTCGAAAACGAGCTGATGCAACTGATCCAATACGCGCCCACGACCCCAACCGTGCTCAAGCGGCCGGTTCTGATCGTGCCGCCGTGGATCAACAAGTTCTACATCCTCGACCTGATGCCGGAAAAATCCTTCATCAAGTGGTGTGTGGACCAGGGACTGACGGTATTCGTCATTTCCTGGGTAAATCCGGACTCAAAGCTCGCCCAGAAGAGCTTCGAAGACTACATGCGCGAGGGCCCGCTCGCCGCGCTCGACGTCATCGAAAGGGCGACAGGCGAGCGCGAGGTCAACGCGATCGGCTATTGCGTCGGCGGGACGCTTTTGGTCGTCACGCTCGCCTACATGGCGAGCACGCGCGATCAACGCGTCGCTTCGGCGACCCTTTTCGCCGCGCAGATCGATTTCACCCATGCCGGCGATCTCAAGGTCTTCGTCGACGAGGAGCAGATCGCGGCGCGCGAGCGTGAAATGAGCGAGCGGGGCTATCTCGAAGGCAAGAAAATGGCAACCGCCTTCAACCTGCTGCGCTCGAATGATCTGATCTGGCCTTACGTCATCAACAACTATCTCAAGGGCAAGGAGCCGGCTCCATTCGACCTCTTGTACTGGAACTCGGATGCGACGCGGATGCCGGCCGCGAACCACTCATTCTATCTGCGCAATTGCTATCTGGAGAACCGGCTCAGCAAGGGCGAGATGGTGATCGGCGGCAAGAAGCTCGACCTCAAGAGCGTGACGGTTCCGATCTACAATCTGGCCACGCGCGAGGATCACATCGCGCCCGCGCGCTCGGTGTTGCTCGGCTCGAAGTTCTTCGGGGGACCCGTGCGCTTCGTGCTGGCCGGTTCGGGTCACATTGCCGGGGTCGTCAATCCTCCCGACAAGATGAAGTACCAGTACTGGACCGGACCAAAACCGACCAGCGCCAACCTCGACCGGTGGCTCGCCAAGGCGAAGGAGCATGCGGGCTCGTGGTGGCCGGACTGGCTCGCGTGGATCAAAGCCCGCAATTCGGCCGAGGTCCCCGCGCGCGAGCCCGGCGGCGGCAAGCTCGCTGCGCTGGAGGACGCGCCGGGAAGCTATGTTAGGGTCAGAGATTGAAGCCCGGATGCCATTGCGCCGACCGACCGGGCGTGCAGGATCTTACATCTGTTCACAGCGGAGACCCCCAATGCATCGCAAAATGCTGCTCTCGATGATCGCGACGGCGACCTTCGCCGCCGGTCCAACGCTCGCGCAGGACCTCACCGGCACGCTCAAGAAGATCAAGGACACCGGCACGATCACGCTCGGCCACCGCGAGTCCTCGGTGCCGTTCTCCTACTACGACGACAAGCAGCAGGTCGTGGGCTACGCCATGGATCTGTGCGCGCGGATCGTCGATGGGGTGAAGAAAGACCTCAAGCTTGCGAACCTTGAAACCAAGCTCAACCCGGTCACATCCGCCACGCGCATCCCGTTGATAGCCAACGGCACCGTCGACCTCGAATGCGGCTCGACCACCAACAATTTCGAGCGCCAGAAGCAGGTCTCGTTCACCATCACGCATTTCGTCACCGCGAACCGCTTCGTGTCGAAGAAGTCGGCGAACCTGAAGACGGTCGACGACCTCAAGGGCAAGACCATCGTGTCGACCTCCGGCACCACCAATATCAAGCAGATCACCGAGATCGGGGCACAGAAGGGCCTCAACCTCAACATCCTCGCCGCCAAGGACCACGCCGAGGCGTTCCTGATGGTCGAGACCGGCCGCGCGGCTGCCTTCGTCATGGACGACATTCTGCTCTACAGCCTGGTCGCCGGATCGAAGTCGCCGAACGATTATACGATCTCCGCCGACGCGCTTTCGGTCGAGCCCTACGCCATCATGCTCCGCCGCGACGATGCTCCATTCAAGAAAGTCGTCGATGAGGCCATGATCGCCACCTATCGCAGCGGCGCGATCAACCCGATCTACGACAAGTGGTTCCTCCAGCCGATCCCGCCCAAGGGGCTCAACCTGAACGTGCCGATGAGCGACGCCTTCAAGAAGGTGGTTGCCAGCCCGACCGACAGCGGCGACCCGGCGGTGTATTGACCGCCGTCATCAGCCATCGGACATCGCTGATCAGGCACACCGTCTCGTCTTGATCACCGATGTCGGGTGAGCACTCCGTGGTGAGGGGGGGCTGCATGAATTACAACTGGAACTGGGGCATCTTCTTTCAGACGTCGCCGGATGGGGTGCATACCTATCTGGAGACGCTCCTCATGGGCACCGGGTGGACGCTCGCAACCGCGCTCAGCGCGTGGTGCCTGGCGCTCGCCATGGGATCGCTGATTGGCGTCATTCGCACCACGGCCAATCCGTGGCTGGTCCGGCTCGGCAACGCCTACGTGGAATTGTTCCGCAACATCCCGCTGCTGGTGCAGATGTTCCTGTGGTATTTCGTGCTGCCCGAGCTCCTGCCGACCAGCCTGGGAGATTGGCTCAAGCAGCTTCCCGACGCCTCGTTCTACACGGCGGTGGTTTCGCTAGGCTTCTACACCTCGGCACGCATCGCCGAGCAGGTGCGCGCAGGCATCTTGAGTCTCGCTCGCGGCCAGGGCTGGGCTGCCCTCGCGCTTGGCCTCACGCCGGCGCAGTCCTACGTCCATGTGCTGTTGCCGATGGCATATCGCGTCATCCTGCCGCCGCTGACGTCCGAATTTCTCAACATCATCAAGAACAGCGCGGTCGCGCTCACCATCGGGCTCATGGAGCTCACCGCACGGGCGCGGGCCATGCAGGAATTCTCGTTCCAGGTATTCGAGGCCTTTACTGCCGCCACCGTCATCTACCTCATAATCAACATCGTGGTGACCTTCGGCATGCGCTGGGTCGAGCGGCGGGCAGCCGTGCCCGGCTTCATCGGCGCCGCACCCGCGGCGGCCGCGCACTGAGGCGATCGATGTTCGCGGATTTCGACTTCGACGTCATCATTCGCTCGCTGCCCTACCTGTTCTACGACGGCATGACCTTCACGCTGATGCTGACCGCGCTGGCGACATGCGGCGGCATCATTTTCGGCACGCTGCTCGCCATGATGCGGCTGTCAGGCGTTGCTCCGCTCTCGCTGCTCGCCGCCGGCTACGTGAACCTGATGCGAGCGGTGCCGCTGGTGCTGGTGATCTTTTGGTTCTACTTCCTCGTTCCTTTCATCGGTCAGTGGGTCACCGGCGCCTCGCGGCCGATCCAGGTCGGAGCGTTCGCCTCCTCCCTCGTGACCTTCACGCTGTTCGAAGCCGCCTATTTCGCCGAGATCATGCGCGCGGGGATCCAGTCGATCCGGCGCGGTCAAGTGCAGGCGGCGCAGGCGCTCGGCATGACCTACTTGCAGACGATGGGCTACATCGTGCTGCCGCAGGCGTTCCGCAACATGCTGCCCGTGCTGCTCACCCAAACCATCATCCTGTTCCAGGACACGTCGCTCGTTTATGTGCTCTCGATCACGGACTTCCTCGGCGCAGCATCGAAGGTAGCGCAGCGCGACGGGCGCCTGGTAGAGATGTATTTGTTCGCCGCATCGGTCTATTTCGTGATCTCGTTCGCGGCCTCGCTGCTCGTGCGTCGGCTGCAGAGGCGGGTCGCGATCATCCGCTGAGGACCTGCCATGATCACGCTCAGCAAAGTCAGCAAGTGGTATCCCAACTTTCAGGTGCTAAATCAGTGCTCGACGGAAGTCGCCAAGGGCGAAGTCGTCGTGGTGTGTGGTCCATCGGGTTCCGGCAAGTCGACGCTCATCAAATGCGTCAACGGGCTCGAACCGTTCCAGGAGGGCGCCATCACGGTCGCCGGCATTTCCCTGAACGACCCCAAGACCGACCTGCCGAAGCTGCGCGCCCGCATCGGCATGGTATTTCAGCATTTCGAGCTGTTCCCGCATCTCACCGTGACGCGCAATCTCGAACTGGCGCAGATCAAGGTGCTCGGCCGCAGCCAGGATGAGGCGGCGGCGAAAGGCATGCGCCTGCTCGAACGTGTCGGTTTGAGCGCGCACGCTCGCAAGTATCCGGGCGAGCTTTCCGGCGGACAGCAGCAGCGGGTCGCGATTGCGCGTGCGCTCGCCATGGATCCGATCGCCATGCTGTTCGATGAGCCGACTTCCGCGCTCGACCCCGAGATGATCAACGAGGTGCTCGACGTCATGGTGGCGCTCGCCAAGGAAGGCATGACCATGATGGTGGTCACCCACGAAATGGGTTTTGCACGCAGGGTGGCCCACCGGGTGGTGTTCATGGACAAGGGCCAGATCGTCGAAGACGCGCCGACGCCCGAATTCTTCGGCAAGCCGCGCAGCGAGCGCGCCCAGGCTTTTCTGTCGAAGATTTTGCAGCATTGAAGCGCGCGGCCGGCGCTGCGTGCGACGGCCTCGCGTTCCCGCGATCGAGAACGCGCGCAGAGCCACTCAACTCATCACGGAAACAGCGCGACCTGCTCGAGCCCCAGCGTCTCAGGAAAGCCGAGCATGAGGTTCATGTTCTGCACGGCTTGGCCGGAGGCGCCCTTGGCAAGGTTGTCGAGCGCCGAGCAGATGATGGCGCGGCCTTCGACCCGGTCGTTCGCCACTCCGATGAACGTCATGTTGGAGCCGCGCACATGGCGGGTTTGCGGCATTTCGCCGAACGGCAGAACATGCACGAACGGCTCCCCCGCGTAAGACTTCAACAGGATCGCATGCAGATCTTGGGGCGAGGTCCTGAGCCCGCGCACGTAGATCGTCGACAGGATTCCCCGGTTCATGGGCACGAGATGCGGCGTGAAGCTGACGATGACGTCGCGCCCCGCAGCCTTGGAAAATTCCTGATCGAGCTCCGCCATGTGGCGGTGATGGCCCACGCCGTAGGGATGGAAGCCCTCCGAGACCTCCGAGAACAGCATCTCCTCTTTCGCCGCCCTCCCCGCCCCGGTCATGCCCGATTTGGCGTCGATCACGATCTCGTCGGGATCGATGGCCTTCGCGCGCAAGAGCGGGATGAGGGGCAGCTCCGCGCAGCTCGTGTAGCAGCCGGGGTTGGCGACCAGCCGCGCGGTCTTGATCTTGTGGCGGTAGATTTCCGTAAGCCCATAGACCGCCTCCTTTTGCAGGTCCGAGGCATGGTGCTCGTGGCCATACCAGCGGGCATAGGCGGCGGTGTCGCCGAGGCGAAAATCGGCGGAGAGATCGACCACCTTGGTGGTCGGAGCCTTGGCGAGCAAGTCCTTGATGACCGTCTGCGTGGTCGCGTGCGGCAGCGCGCAGAAGGCAAGGTCGAGCGCGGCCTTCTTCCAATCGACGCCATCGATCGCAACGAGCTTCGGCAGCGCATAGGGCGAGAACTGCGGGAAGACTTGACGCATGTGCTGGCCGGCGCGGCGCTCCGCGGTGAGCAGCGCGATCTCGACCCGCGGATGGGGAATGAGGAGCCGCAGCAGCTCCGCACCGGTATAGCCGGACGCGCCGAGCACGCCGATCTTAGCCTTGTCAGCCATGGCTCAAGTCCTTCCCGTCGGTCGCCTGTTCGTATGCCAAGTGCGGCCGCAACGCGACCATCCGTGCTGCAATCGCGTGCGCGGACGGCCTGTTCTGCTCGCGCAGCGCGCGGACAACGGCGACGTGATCGGCATCGGCCTTGTGCTGATTGAGCTTGAAGCTGCCCTCGACGGTCTCGATCGTCATCTCGATCGCGACAATCGACTCCATCAGCGTCGCGCGACGTTGCGATGACAACATGCCGTCAGCGACCCAGGGCGGCTTCGGCGCCAGGGCCGATTCGAATTGCGCCGCAAGACGATCGAGATGGTCGGCCGTGTGGGAGGCCGGGACAACATGCACGGGCCCGGAGAGCTGCACGGTCTCGTAGAGCCAAGTCGGCACCTGCTCGGCACTCGCGTACCAATGCGGCGATACATAAGCATCGTCGCCGGCAACGGCAATCAGCCATGGTCCACCTTTGGTCGCGAGATGGGCGAGCGGATTGGGGCGTGCGACATGAAATTGGAGGCGCGGCAGCCGGCCGTTCGCTTCCATCACATGGAACGGCAGCAGCGCCGCCACCGGGCGGCCGCCTTCACAAGCGATCACTTGGCCGAAGCCGCGCGCGGCCGCAAACGCAAGGCCGACGGCGTGGTGAATCTTGAAAGCGGGGTGGACGTACATGGTCGCGCTCCGATGCGAGAGGCGGCCGGAGCTCGGTCATGGCGCGGGGGTCGAGAGACGATGTGCCGCGGAGCCGAGTCCGGCGGCACGGGTGATGATCACGCGCGATCGCGCGCCCGTGCCGCGGAAGCGCGGCGGCGCAACAATGCGTGGCGAGCGATCATCGTCATGGGCCGCCGCTATAGACGCCAACACGGTGTCCGTCAAGCGCACGCGCACACCCGCGCGGCCCAGCCATGGACGACGACCGAAGCGCCCGCTATTTCGCCCACCAACGCAACGCGATAAGGCTAGGAGATGGGGATCGCCGACCAGCCAGCGAGCCAAACGACCCAGGGCGCGACGTCCAGGCGCGCCATGCTGCTCGCGACGTTTACCGCCGCCATCACCCTCAGCGCCGCGTTGCTGTTCATGGTGCAGCCGATGTTTACCAAGATGGTGCTGCCCCGTTTTGGCGGCGCGCCGTCGGTGTGGTCGGTGGCCATCGTGTACTTCCAGACCGCGCTGCTCGCGGGCTACGCCTACGCCCACTTGCTGACGCGCTACGCGGGCCCTCGCGTGTCGGTCGTGATCCATCTCGCTGTGATGGTCGCCGCTGCATTCGCGCTGCCACTGTCGATCCCCACCGGCTGGGACCGCCCGCCGGCAGCAGCCGAAGCGCTGTGGCTGATGGGATTGTTCACGGCCTCGATCGGCCTGCCGTTTTTTGCGCTCGCCGCCAATAGCCCTTTGCTGCAGGCCTGGTTCGCGCGCACCGACCACCCCGCCGCGAAAGACCCCTATTTCCTCTATGCCGCCAGCAATGTCGGAAGCTTCCTCGCGCTCGTATCCTATCCGATCGTGATTGAGCCCTTCGTGCGGCTCGGCGACCAAGCATTGTCGTGGTCGATCGGCTTTTGCTCGCTCATTGCACTGCTCGCCGGCTGCGGGGCGCTGCGATGGCATTCGCCGCACGAAAATGTGCCTGCCGACAGCACTGCAGAGGCCCCGCCGAGCTGGAAGGACGCCGGCTTTTGGATGGCGCTCGCGGCGGTGCCCGCGGGCCTTCTCGTCGCGGTGACCGCGCATATTTCAACGGATGTGGCGGCGGTGCCGCTCCTTTGGGTTCTTCCGCTCGCGCTCTATCTCTTGACCTTCGTCATCGTGTTTGCACGCCAGCCGATCATTCCGCACCGGCTCGTGGTCGCCGTGCAGCCTTTGTTCATCATCGCGCTCGTTGCCGTCATCATCTTCGATCCGATCAAGACCATCGTCGGGATCCTCGCCGTGCACCTCGCGGTGTTTTTCGTCAACGCGTTGATGTGCCATGGCGAGCTTGCGCGCACGAGGCCGGCGCCGCGATACCTCACCGCCTTCTACCTCTGGATATCGGCGGGCGGCGTGATCGGCGGCATCGGGGCCGGATTGATCGCGCCTTATGTGTTCAACTGGGTGGCGGAATATCCGATCCTGATTGCGCTTGCGGTGCTGTGCCGGCCGGGTATCGCGCTGCCGGGCCAGCGCCTTCAGCGCTACTTCCTCTTCGGCGGCCTTGCAGCCGCCGTGCTCGTCCTCATCGTCTGCGCGCTATATCCGGTCGTGCTCAGCGAGACCGCCTTCAACTGGACCGTGGCCACGCTCTTGGCCGCGAGCGCGTTGTTCTGGCGCGCGCCATTGCCGTTCGCCGCGACCATCGCCTTCATCCTTCTCGCCTATCACAGCATCGTCGAGCAACCCGGCACGACGTCGGTGCGCAGTTTCTTCGGCGTCGCCAAGATCACGGAGACCGCGGACGGCCAGTTCCGTCTTCTACAGCACGGGACCACGCTTCATGGCGGGCAGCGTATCCGCGAAGCCAACGGTCGGCTGGCGGCGATCGATCCGCCGGAACTGCTGCTTTACTACTGGGATGGTTCCGCCATCTCGGAGACCTTCGCGGCGGTGCGCGCGCGCCTCGACCGGCCGATCCGTTTTGCGGTGATAGGCCTTGGCGCAGGCTCGTTGGCCTGCCGCGCCGCGCCGGACGATACCGTGCATTATTATGAGATCGACCCTGCCATCATCCGCATTGCTCGCGACCCATATCTGTTCAGTTTTCTGTGGGTGTGTCGCCCGGACGTGCCGATTATCCTCGGTGACGCGCGGCTCACGCTCGCCGAAGCGCCCGACGGCGCCTACGACCTCATCGTCGTCGATGCCTTCTCCTCCGACGCGATCCCCATCCATCTGCTCACGCGTGAAGCCATGGCGATGTACCTCAAGAAGCTCAGTCCGCACGGGATGGTGGCGATGCACGTGTCGAACCGGCACCTCGAGCTCGCCTCGGTGGTCACCGGCATCGCCGCGGCGAACGGCCTGATCACGCGCGTCAGCGACAGCTCCGACCTCGACGAGGCAGCCAATCCCTACAAGTTCGTCGGCACGGTCGCGGCGGTTGCGCGCAGCGAAGAGGATTTCGGCACGCTCAGGCAGGCGCGGGATTGGGCGCCCGCGGCGCCCGATCCGAGCCAATGGGTGTGGACCGACGATTATTGCAATATCGTCGGCGCGTTGCTGCGCAAGCTCAACGAGTGACGGGGGTCCGTCAGCGGAGGCAGGAGCCGGGCGGCGCAACCTGTCTGACCCCTGCGGCCGGAGGCTTGATCGTTCGACTACCTCCAGACCCACCTGAGAACCTTGCTCACCACATCGCCCAAGGTAAGCAGCACGGCAGCCCAAACGAACGCCGAGCTGAAGTTCGCAGTCTGGAATTGCAACGAGGGCATTCGGAAGATGCCGGCGACCAGCGGGACCGAGGCGCGCAACGGTCCGAAGAAACGGCCGACGAAGATCGCAAGTACGCCCCAGCGCTTCACGAACGCTTCGCCCTTCGGCAGCAGTTCGGGATGGCGCGACAGCGGCCACATATGCGCGACTGGTGGTCCAAGCTTGACGCCAATCCAGTAGGACAGCCAGTCACCGAGCGCGGCCCCGATCGACCCGGCAATCCAAATCGGCCAGAAATTGAGGTTGCCGGAGCTAATCAGGACACCGATTCCAACCAGCGCCGCCCAGGCCGGAATGAGCAGGGAAATGAATGCAAGCGATTCGCCGAAGGCGAGCGCAAAAACAACGGGCGCCGCCCACGCCTCGTGGACACGCACAAACTCCACCACCTGTTGGGCGTGAGCTTCGAGGCTCTCGAACATGCGGGAGGCAGCCCGGTTACCGGACCGGGTCTAGCGCGGCTTGCCCGGTAAGACCAGAGCGCCTGCGGCGCCGTCCTCACGTTCAGGCTGCGAGCACATCTCCCCGATGCGGGGCCTCGGACGACGTCTGCTTGGCTGCGGTCATCCGTTTGGCGACGGCATCCATGCCGGTGGCGTCTGCCTGCTTTCCGATCGCAATTGCCGCGTCGAGGATAGCGGCTGCTTGCCGATAGACCTTTTCGACGAGGCGATCGCCTTCGAGCGAGGCGATTTCCCGTATCGCGGAGAACGTGCAGAATACGACCTCGTTCGGCAGGCCGGACAGCCAGTGTCGGCCGGCATCGGCGGCGTGCTCGAGCGCAGACTGCAGCGGCCGGTGCAGCGCTGAACCATCGCAGCCGCGCAGGCAGCGCGCGATTGCTACCAGCTCCGTCGGCGTACGAAGCGATCGACATCGTTGCGCGATCTCGAGGTAACCTGAGCGTGCGAGTGCCGGCGCCAGAATTTCCACCACGGTTCGCTTGAGCATGAGTTCCGCCCGCATCATCTCGATCTTGGATGCATCCGCAGAGCCGGCAAGACGCGTGACGAACGGCATCAGCAGCTGTTGACGCAGTTCATCGCCGAGGGTGTCGTTCAGGCACAGCGCAAACATCGCGATAGGGCGCGAGAAAGAAGCCGGCAAATCCTTGGCCCGGTAAATCGCGCGATAGGGATAGCCGGCGGCGACGACCGCCGCCTCGTTGACACAGGTCCCGCCATCCGGTCCTGGAAACTCGTGACTGCCGCGCAATAGCTTCCACTCGAGCATGCGCTGGAATCGGGCGGTGGTACCGGCGCGGGCTGATAGCGCGTTCAGCAGGCGATTGAAATCGAACATGGCGGCCTCCTCTCGGCTTCGGTAAAGCTTTGGCAACAGGATCGGGCGAATATCCGGCGAGTCAACGGCCATCCGACGGCATCAAGTTGAATTGATGGTAAGGTTCGACCATATGAAGCGGCGCGGTCGCGCTGCCGCGGTATCACGCTGCGGCCACGGCCGTGGCATAGTCACAGCTGATTCGTTTACCCTCGTCGATCATGAGACGCATGGCCAAAACGGCTAAAGCGACAGCCAACACTCCCGCCCAAAATTCGGGCAAGGACTTGTTTTCGGATTTGCCAGAGGCCGCGCCGCGCCGTCTCTCGGGCAAGGTAACGCGCGCTGGCAGGCCCGCGACCGCAGCCGAGGCTCGCTACACTGCCCGCGACATCGAGGTGCTCGAAGGCCTCGAGCCGGTGCGCCGGCGTCCGGGCATGTATATCGGCGGCACCGACGAAAAGGCGTTGCATCACCTGTTCGCGGAGGTGATCGATAATTCCATGGATGAGGCCCTCGCCGGACATGCGAGCTTCATCGACGTCGAGATGGAGGCCGACGGCTTCGTCACCGTAACCGACAACGGGCGCGGCATTCCCGTCGATCCTCACCCGAAGTTCAAGAACAAGTCCGCGCTCGAAGTGATCATGTGCACGTTGCACGCAGGGGGAAAGTTCGACTCGAAGGTGTACGGGACGTCGGGGGGTCTGCATGGCGTCGGCGTCTCGGTCGCCAATGCGCTGTCGGAGCGCATGGAGGTGGAGGTCGCGCGCGAACAGACGCTGCACCGCATGGTGTTCGAGCGCGGCAAACCGAAAGGCAAGCTGAGCAAACTCGGCCGCGTGCCCAACCGGCGCGGCACCAAGGTGCGCTTCCGGCCCGATCCCGACATCTTCGGAGCGAAGGCGCATTTCAAGCCGGAACGCGTCTTCAAGATGGCGCGCTCCAAGGCCTACTTGTTCGGCGGCGTAGAAATCCGCTGGTCCTGCGCCAAGGAGCTTCTGCGTGGGGTGGAGGACGTGCCGGAGGAGGCCACCTTCCATTTCGCCGACGGGCTCAAAGAATATTTGTCCGCGACCATCAACGGTGCCGCCCTCGTCCACCCCGACATCTTTACCGGCAGTGCGGGTAAGATCGGCGTCCACGGCGCCGCGCAATGGGCGGTCGCGTGGACCGCCGATAGCGACGGATTTCTCTCCTCCTATTGCAACACCATCCCGACGCCGGACGGCGGCACGCACGAATCGGGTCTGCGCGCCGCGCTTCTGAAGGGCATCAAGGATCATGCCGAGCGCGTGGGCCAAGGCAAGCGCGCGACCGCGGTGACCGGTGATGACGTGATGAACGGCGCCGCCTGCATGGTCTCGGTGTTCATCCGCGAGCCAGAATTCCAGGGCCAGACCAAAGATCGGCTCGCAACCGGCGAAGCGACGCGCATCGTCGAGAACGCGATCAGGGACCCATTCGACCACTGGCTTGCCGCCAATCCCATGCAGGCCAACAGGCTTCTCGAGTTCGTGATCGAGCGCGCGGAGGAACGCATCCGCCGCCGCCAGGAGAAAGAGAGTTCGCGCAAGAGCGCGGTGCGCAAGCTACGCCTTCCCGGCAAGCTCGCCGACTGCACCAATACCGCCGCTCAGGGGGCCGAGATATTCATCGTCGAGGGCGATTCGGCCGGCGGCTCGGCGAAACAAGCGCGAGATCGCGCCTCCCAGGCAGTGCTGCCGTTGCGCGGTAAGATTCTCAACGTCGCATCCGCCGGCAAGGACAAGCTCGCCCAAAACCAGCAACTGGCCGATTTGATGCAGGCGCTCGGCTGCGGGACGCTCGCGCACTATCGCGACGATGATCTGCGCTACGCGAAGGTGATCGTGATGACGGACGCCGACGTCGACGGCGCCCATATCGCCTCCTTGCTAATCACCTTCTTCTACCGGCAAACGCCGAAGCTGATCGAAAACGGCCACCTTTATCTCGCCGTGCCGCCGCTCTACCGCCTGAGCCACGGGGGCAAGAATTTTTATGCGCGCGACGACAAACACAAGGATCAACTGCTGAAAAAGGAATTCCACGCCAACGCCAAGGTCGAGATCGGCCGCTTCAAGGGGCTGGGCGAGATGATGGCCAATCAGCTCAAGGAGACCACCATGGATCCGAAGACGCGCACCCTGTTGCGCGTCGTGGTGGTCGAGGACGAACGCAAGAAGACCGACAGCTCGGTCGAGCGGCTGATGGGCAACAAGCCGGAAGCGCGCTTCGAGTTCATCCAGGAGCGGGCTGAGTTCGCCGACGAGGAATTGCTGGACGTATAGCGCAAGCGCACGCCGCGCCAGTGTTTAAACCGGCGCTGCGTGCGACTTTGTCGACAAAGATTTGGCGCTCGGGCGCCACATGCCGGAGGCGCGTCGTGGGGCGGCGCGGCAGAGCTTACACTCCGTGCTCTACTCTTCGCCCGCGTGGTCACCCGAGCAACCCAAACTTAACGCAAGTCCGGCGGCTCTTCCACCGCCGCAGGATATTCATCCCCGCTTTGCACAGGTGCGGACGCGTGCTCGCACCCATCGGGAGAATCGAATTCACCCGGCCAAGCGGTGGAGTGCGCGCCCCGAGTGCGCCGCAACAAAACCTTAGGCGTTTGCGGCAGGGCGGATGACGAATATCACCTCGCGGCTTGCTTGCTGGCTTTCGGCTCGGTCACCTTCACCGCCAGCAGCCAAGCGATCCACAGGAAGACAAAGTAGAGCGCCAAAAAGATCAGCAGGCTCGCCTGCGGCCAAACGCGCTCGACAATGAGCCCGATGAGATAGTCGGCGACGTCGCCGAGCGCCATGAAGCCGACGTAGTAGAAGATGAGTTGCACGATGCCCTCCGCAGGACAGGCATCGCCCCTGCCCTCCTCCTACCACAGGTCGACGCTGACCGGAGCATTTTTCGCGGCCGCGGGGTTCGACTTTCGTCCCGACAAGTGCGGCCCGCGGGCCGCGAGGAGCCAACGCTACTCCTCGAACTTCAAATGGGCGGCCTCGACGACGCCGGCAAAGACCTTGATGTCGCTATCGATCGCCTTGCGGAACTCTTCGCCGGGACCGCCGCCGGGGTTGACCGCCATCGCCTTGAGTTTGTCGCGCACCCCCGGATCGGCCAGTGCGCGCCGGGACTCCGTGCCAAGCTTGTTGGCGACCGCCGGCGGCGTGCCGGCTGGGACGAATAAACCGCTCCAGAGGCCGATATTCACCTCCGGATAGCCTGCCTCCGCCATGCTCGGGACGTCCGGAAGTTCCGAGCAGCGCTGCGATCCGGTCACTGCCAGGGCGCGGATCTTACCGCCCTGCACCAGCGGCATCGTGGGCGGACCGTCGGCGATGGAAAACAGCGTGTTCCCGCCCGCGACGCTGAGCATCATCTCGTTGCTGCTCTTGTAGGGCACTGCCACGGCCGGCATTCCGGTCTTGAGCTTGAACAGCTCGGTGGTGATGGTGAAGGCTGGCGAGGAGGTGGCGTAATTGGACTTGTCGGGATTGGCTTTGCCGTAGGCGACAAGATCTTTGACCGACTTGATCGTGTCCTCGGCCGGACCGGCGAGGATCAGCGGAAACGACGCGATCATGGTCAGCGGCAGGAAGTCGCGGGTCGGATGGTAGGACAATTTGGGATAAATCGCCGCCGCGATCGCCATCTGGCCGCTCGCGGCCACCATGATCGTGTAGCCGTCCGCAGGCTGGCTCTTGACATACTCGATCGCGATTCGCCCGCCCGCACCGGGCTTGTTCTCGATGATCACGGGTTGTCCGAGGTTCTCCGACAGTTTCTGCCCGACGAGCCGCGCGAAAAGATCGTTGCCACCGCCGGCCGCGAAACCAACGATCAAGCGGATCGGCCTGTTGGGATAGTTCGCCGCGGGATCGCCTTGTGCGCTCGCCGCATCGGCGGCAATCGCGGCCAGCGCCGCGATGGCGGCCCTCAGCAAGCCGCGTTTGAACCCGATCATGGGCATTCCTCCGCCGTCATTTTCTCGATAAGCGTTTTTCGCAGATCGCGGCAGCGTCAAGTGTAGCAACGCCGCGCTCGGCCCGCGACCACCGGGCGGGGTCGCCGCCTGCTGCCCAACGTCGCGGTTTGACGTCAACGCGAGCCGCGTTCTAGGGTCGCGCGCCTCAGCCGCGGCAGCCCGTCCCGCCGCGGATAACGTTTTTGACTGGCGGCGGCAAGCGGCAATGGCCCAGAAACGGCAGCAGCGTCGCACCATGGCCTTCTCAACTGCCGAGCAACGTCGTCGCACCGGCAAAGCGGCGAACGAGCTCTTCGGCCACCCGCGCGGGCTGACCTTCCTGTTCGCGACCGAGATGTGGGAGCGCTTCTCCTACTACGGAATGCGCGCCTTGCTCGTCCTCTACATGGTGAAGGTGCTGTTGCTGCCCGGGCATTCCGACAACGTGATCGGGCTCGGCGCGCTCAGGTACGTGCTCGAATCGATGTCGGGGCCCCTCGACGTGCAGCCCTTCTCTTCGCACATCTACGGGCTCTATACCGGGCTCGTCTACCTCACACCGGTGTTTGGCGGCATGCTCGCCGATCGCGTGCTCGGCCAGCACCGCACCATCCTCCTCGGCGCGGCGATGATGGCGATCGGCCATTTCATGATGGCTTTCGAGCCGCTGTTCCTGCTCGCCTTGACCATGCTCATTCTGGGCAATGGAGCGTTCAAGCCCAACATGTCGGCGCAGGTGGGCGGGCTCTATGCGCCCGGCGATCCGCGCCGTGACCGCGCCTATTCGATCTTCTACGTCGGCATCAATCTCGGCGCGTTTCTCGCGCCGCTCGTCTGCGGCACGCTCGGCGAACAACTGGGCTGGCACTACGGTTTCACCGCCGCCGGCGTCGGGATGACGATCGCACTAGCAATCTATCTCTATGCAATGCCTGCGCTGCCGCCGGACGAGTTGCACAGGGCCAAGGCAGCAGGCATCGAAAAAAAGCCGCTCGATCGCAACGAGCGGCGCGGCATCCTGGCGCTGATCGCGCTATTCGTGCCGACGACCTTGTTCTGGGCGACCTACGAGCAGCAAGGCAACACCATTGTGCTGTGGGCCGACGACCATACCGACCGCATGATCAATCTCATTTTCTGGCATGGTGAAATTCCGATCACCTGGTTCCAGGCCTTCAATCCGTTCCTGATCTTCGTCTTCACGCCGTTCGTCATCGCGCTATGGGCCTGGCAGGCCAGGCGCGGCAGGGAGCCCTCGACCGTCACCAAGATGTCGATCGGTTGCTTCGGCGTGACGCTCGCCAACCTGATCATGGTCGCCGCCGCCTGGCAGGCGGCGGGCGACGAAGCGAGCTGGCTGTGGCTGCTCGGGTATTTCGTCGTCATCACCATCGGCGAGCTCTACCTGTCGCCGATCGGCCTGTCGCTGGTGTCGAAGATCGCACCGGCACGCATGGTCTCGATGTTGATGGGACTATGGCTGGCGACGAGTTTCGCCGGCAATCTCATCGCCGGCTGGCTCGGCAGTTTCTGGAGCGCCATGGACAAGACGACGTTCTTCCTGATGATCGCCGGCATCGCGTTGATTGCCAGCGCCGTTATCCTGGCCTTCGACCGGCCGCTCAGGAACGTGCTCAGCGACCAAGCCGCCGCACCATGAATTCCTCGACCCGTCCCGCGCCGCGCACCTTCGGTCACGTGGAGACCTGGGTGTTCGACCTCGACAACACGCTCTATCCGCATCACGTCAACCTTTGGCAGCAGGTGGACGAACGCATCCGCGACTATATTGCGCGCTATCTCAAGGTCACGCAGGAGGAGGCGTTCCGGCTGCAGAAAGACTACTACAGACGCTACGGCACCTCGATGCGCGGCCTGATGACCGTGCATGGGATGAAGCCCGATGACTTCCTCGACTTCGTGCATCAAATCGATCATTCGCCACTCACGCCGAACGCAGCGCTGGGAGCGGCGATCGAGGGCCTGCCGGGGCGCAAGCTGATCTTGACCAACGGCACACGCCGACACGCCGATGCGGTGCTGGCGCGGCTAGAACTCGACCACCACTTCGATGACGTTTTCGATATCGTCGCAGCCGAGCTCGAGCCCAAACCTTCGCCGCAAACCTATGACCGCTTTCTCAAGCTGCACGCCATCGATGCGGGCAAGGCCGCGATGTTCGAGGACCTCGCGCGCAACCTGGCTGTGCCGCACGCCCTCGGCATGACCACCGTGCTGGTGGTGCCCGAGCACACCCGCGAGGTGTTTCGCGAAGGCTGGGAGCTCGAAGGGCGCGACGCGCCGCACGTCGACCACGTCACCGACGATCTCGTCGGATTTCTGGAACAGCTCGGCCGCGGCCGTTGAGGCGAACTCATCGACGACAGCAGGCCGGACTTGCCCGAACGCGCACCGCGTGGCGGGCGGGACCTGCTTGACTCCCCCCGTCCTATTCTCGACAACCCAGCACGCGGTTTGAGGGTTCGCCATATGTCGCATGCCGAGCTTGCCAAAACCATCGACGACGCTTTCGAGCAGCGCGAGCGCATCGGACCGTCGACAACGGGCGCGGTGCGCGAGGCCGTCGAGGCCGCGCTCGATCTCCTCGACCGCGGCGTCGCGCGCGTTGCCGAGCGCGGAGGCAATGGCGATTGGCGGGTCAACCAGTGGCTCAAAAAGGCGGTGCTGCTCTCGTTTCGCCTCAACGACATGCGCGTGATCTCCGGCGGGCCCGGCAAAGCGGTGTGGTGGGACAAGATCGCGTCGAAGTTCGACGGCTGGGACGACGCGCGCTTCCGAAAGGCGGGCTTGCGGGCGGTGCCGAACTGCGTGGTTCGGCGCTCCGCCTATATCGCCCCCGGGGTGGTGCTGATGCCGAGCTTCGTCAATCTCGGCGCGTATGTGGATTCCGGCACCATGGTCGACACCTGGGCCACGGTCGGCTCGTGCGCCCAAATCGGCAAGAACTGTCACATCTCCGGCGGCGCCGGCATCGGCGGTGTGCTCGAGCCGCTGCAGGCGGGCCCGGTCATCCTGGAAGACAATTGTTTCGTCGGCGCGCGCTCGGAGGTTGCCGAAGGCGTGATCGTGCGCGAGGGCTCGGTGCTTTCCATGGGGGTTTTCATCGGCGCCTCGACTCGCATCGTCGATCGCGAGAGCGGCGAAATATTTCGCGGTGAGGTGCCGGCCTATTCGGTCGTCGTTCCGGGCTCGCTGCCCGGCAAGGCGACCAAGAACGCCGGACCGAGTCCCAGCCTCTATTGCGCGGTGATCGTCAAACGCGTCGATGAGACGACGCGAGCGAAAACCTCGATCAACGAGTTGTTGCGGGATTGAGGTAGCCGGCGTCCCATCACAATCCCGATTGGTCCGCACAGGAGAAGGTCATGCAAGCCGAGCTTCCCCCAGGCACCCGGCAGACAATTCAGCAGCACGGCGGCCTGTCGAGCGACACACGCGCGATGATGCTGTTCGAGGCCAACAAGAAGACTGCGTTGGTCGCCTACATTCTGTGGTTTTTCCTTGGGCTATTCGGCGGTCACAATTTTTATCTCAAACGCATCGGCGTCGCCGTCGCCCAACTCATCTTGACGCTTACAATTGTGGGGATGTTGATCACGGTCGTTTGGGTCCTCGTCGATGCATTCTTGATCCCAGGCTGGGTAAGAAACCAGAACAATCTCCTCGCTATGCAGCTCGGGGCGTAGGCCGCCACCAGCCTGCCTCGCGGGCCCAATCGCCACGGCCCCGACCCGCTGAGCGCGCCGGCGCAGAGCGGGTAACATTCCTCGCAGCAGACGCATTGACGCCACCGTGCGGGGCCAGGTAAAGGCGCGACGATGAGCACCACGACCGCCGACCCAACCGCGCTCGCCCGCGATCTCGTCCGCTGCCCGTCGGTGACGCCGGCGGAAGGCGGCGCGCTCGGTCTCATCGAACGCGTGCTGAAAGGGGCGGGCTTCGAGGTCCATCGCGTCACCTTCGCCGAACCCGGCACGGCGCCGGTCGAAAACCTTTATGCCCGCATCGGCGAGAAAAGCCCGCACCTCGCGTTCGCAGGTCACACCGACGTGGTGCCGCCAGGCGAGCAGGCGAAATGGACCCATGCGCCGTTTGCCGGCGAGATCGCCGACGGCACGCTCTACGGCCGCGGCGCGGTCGATATGAAGGGGGCGATCGCCTGCGCGCTCGCCGCCACGCTCGATCATCTTGCCGCGCGCGGGGGCAAGCCGAAAGGATCGATCTCGTTCCTGATCACCGGGGACGAGGAAGGCATCGCGGTGAACGGCACGGTGAAGCTCATCAAGTGGGCGGCCGAGCGCGGCGAGACCTTCGACCACTGCATCCTCGGCGAGCCGAGCAATGCGGCGATGATCGGCGACACCATCAAGATCGGCCGGCGCGGCTCGCTCAACGGCACCCTCGTCGTCACCGGCAAGCAGGGCCACGTCGCCTATCCCGAACGCGCCGACAATCCCGTGCGTGGGCTGGTCACATTGATGAGCGCGCTGATGACGGCAGCGCTCGACCACGGCAGCGCGCAGTTCGACGCGTCGAACCTGGAATTCACCTCGATCGACATCGGCAACACGGTCGTCAATCTCATCCCGGGCGAGGCGCGCGCGCGCTTCAACATCCGCTTCAACGATTGTCACAGCCAGACTTCGCTCAAGGTGTTGGTCGAGAAGCGCGCCGCCGACGCGGCGGCGGGGCGTATTCGCTGGCACATCGAGTGGGAGCCCTCGAACGCAGACACGTTCGTGACCAAGCCGGGGCCTTTCGTCGATCTGGTGTCCGCGGCGATCAAGGAGGTGACCGCCAAGGAGCCGCGGCTCTCGACGACCGGCGGCACGTCGGACGCGCGCTTCATCAAGAACTATTGCCCGGTGCTCGAATTCGGCCTGGTCGGGCAGACCATGCATCAGGTCGACGAGCGCACCACGGTCGCGGATCTCACGACGTTGACGGCGGTCTATCGCAAGGTTCTCGACCGCTATTTCGCCTAAGAACTCTCTGGTACCAAGTTGCGGGTGGCAGTCGCCGCATGCGCGGGCAGTCGCCGGCCGCCTGACCGGCGCGACGCGCAATCTCCGTGGGCGCGGCCATCACGCGTAGTCGACCCTGGCCAGATAGAGCCCATCGGGTGGAGCAACGGGAGCACAAGCGGCGCGGTCGCGTTTTGCGAGCGCGACCGAAACGTCATCGACCGTCCACTTGCCCTCGCCGACGAGCGCGAGCGCTCCGACCATCGAACGCACCTGGGAGTGCAAGAACGAGCGCGCCGAAGCCATAACTTCGACTTCGTCCGCGCGCCGATGCACGTCGAGCTGGTCGAGCGTCTTCACCGGCGATTTCGCCTGACATTCGACATTGCGAAAGGTGGTGAAATCATGCCGGCCGATGAGGCGTTGCGCCGCCGCCTGCATGGCCGCGATATCGAGCGGCTTGGCGATGCGCCAGGCACGGCCGCGTTCGAAGGTGAGATCGGCGCGGCGGTTGATGATGCGATAGAGATAATGGCGCCGAATGGCGGAAAAGCGCGCGTCGAACGAATCGTCCGCGCGCTCGGCCGCGATCACGGCAACAGGATGCGGACGCAAATGCGCGTTCAAGGCGTCGCGCACCGTGTCTTCATCCCAGTCCTTGGCGAGATCGACGTGGCCGACCTGGGCGAGCGCATGCACGCCGGCGTCGGTGCGCCCCGCCCCCTGCACGCTCACCTTCTCCCCGCAGAATGCCTCGACCGCGGCCGCCAACACGCCCTGCACCGAGGGACCGTTGTCCTGGATCTGCCAGCCCACGAACGGTCCGCCGTCATATTCGATGGTGAGCTTGTAGCGAGGCATGGGGGATTAACCGAACCGCGTGCCGGCGGCAATGCTCGTGCCGCGCAGGAATTCGTGCGCCTTCATTGCCTGGCGGCCCGCGCGCTGCAATTCGAGGATGCGCACCGCGCCCTCGCCGCAGGCCACCGTGAGCTCGTCGTCGAGCACGGTGCCGGGCAGGCCGGCACCTTCGCCCTTGGTTGTGCGCAGCGCCTTGACGCGCACACCTTCACCCGCGATCTCGAACCAGGCGCCCGGAGCCGGCGACAAGCCTCGAATGTGGTTATGCACCTCCTGCCACGGCCGCTCCCAGGCAACTCGAGTCTCCTCTTTTGCGATTTTGTGCGCATAGGTGACACCGGCCGGCGGCTGCGGCGTGAGCGTGAGCGTGCCGCGCTCGAGCGCGCCAAGCGCGCGCACCATGAGGTCGGCACCGAGGCGGGCGAGCCGATCGTGCAAATCGCCCGCCGTGGCCTCGAAGGGGATCGGCACGCGTTCCTTCATCGCAATCGGGCCGGTGTCCAGCCCTTCCTCCATTTTCATCACCATCACGCCGGTTTCCGCATCTCCCGCCATGATCGCGCGATTGATCGGCGCGGCGCCGCGCCAGCGCGGCAGAAGCGAGGCATGCAAATTGAATGCGCCCAACGGATAGGCTTCGAGAATCGGCTTGGGCAGGATCAGTCCATAGGCGACGACGACCGCCACATCCGCGCCGTGGGCGCGCGCGCTGTCTGCCGCCTGCGTTGTGCGCAGCGTCGCGGGCGTGAACACCGGCAGGGCGAAACGGCGCGCCTCGCGTTCGATCGGGCTCGGCGTGAGATCGAGGCCGCGCCGGCCGCCGGGCTTGGGCGCGCGCGTGTAGACGGCCACGACCTCGTGACCGCGCCCGACGATCTCGAGGAGCGTCGGGACGGCGAAGTCCGGCGTGCCCATGAACACAATGCGCAGCGACATTTCACCAACCCGTCACGAATCGGAACTCGGGCTTGCCCGAATCCCACATCTTGAAGCGCCGCAAGTCGGGTAAACGCGACTTGCATCTTGAAGTGCCAACCACAGCCAGGTCGCGGGACGAAAGTCGGCAGCTGCGAATTACTCGGCTGCTCGCCTTGCTGCCTTGGTGAATTTCTTGAGCACGCGGTCGCGCTTGAGCTTGGACAGGTGATCGATGAACAAAATGCCGTTCAAGTGATCGATTTCGTGCTGCAGGCAAGTAGCGAAAAGCCCATTGGCCTCGATCTCGCGCGGCTCTCCCTCGCGATCGAGATATTTCACCCTCACCTGCGCCGGACGCTCGACGTCGCTATAATATTCCGGGATCGAGAGGCACCCTTCCTCGTAAGTCGCCTTTTCCTCCGAGGTCCAAAGGATTTCGGGATTGATGAAGACTTGCGGGTTCTTCGGCTCCTCCTTCTTGGCGAGGTCCATCGTGATGATGCGCTTGGGCGTCCCGACCTGAATGGCGGCGAGCCCGATTCCGGGCGCCTCGTACATGGTCTCGAACATATCCTCGATGAGCTTGCGGATGCCGGCGTCGATTTTTTTCACCGGCTCGGACACCTGCCGCAACCGCTTGTCCGGCAGGATGAGAATGTCGCGCAGCGCCATGGTCGCGATGTAAGCGGTCGCCGGAACCCGGTCAATGCGCGGAAGCGGCGTGGCGACGGCGCGAGCTGTCCCGCCAAGCGCCGGCGGCGGTGGCCCGGCCTGCCACGGCATTGATTTCTCGTTCACATTTTGTTCTTATGCGGCGAATCGATGTAGGGTGGGCCGGATGGCCGATAATCTCCTCCCTCTCGTCGCCGCGATCGTCGTTGCGGGGCTTGTGGCCCTGGCCGTGCTCGTCGTGATCGCGCTGCGGGCGCTGCGCCGGCGCGATGCGCAAGCGGCCGACCCGCAGTTGCTCGAGCTTGCGCGGCTGCAGGCCGAGACTGCCGTGCGCATCGAGGCCATGCGCGACATGCTCGCCGGCCGTCAGGCCGAGCTTCACCGCGCGGTGAACGAGCGGCTCGACTCGGTGACGCACCATCTCAACCAATCCATGACCACGACGCGCCAGCATACAGTCGAGAGCCTGCAAAGGCTCAACGAGCGGCTCGCCGTCATCGATAACGCGCAGAGAAACATCACCGACTTGGCCTCGCAGGTGACCTCACTGCAAAGCGTGCTCGCCAACAAACAGCAGCGCGGCGCCTTCGGTCAGGGGCGCATGGAGTTCATCGTGCAGGATGGGTTGCCGAAGGACTGCTACGAATTCCAGTTCACCCTCTCGAATAAATGCCGGCCCGATTGCGCGGTATTCCTGCCCGATCGACGCCCGCTGACGATCGACGCCAAGTTCCCGCTCGAGGCCGTCACCGCCTTGCGCGAAGCCAAGACCGAGGACGAGCGCAAGCAGGCCGCCGCGCGGCTGCGCCAAGATCTTGCAAGGCACGTCGGCGACATTGCCGAAAAATACCTAATTCCGGGCGAGACCCAGGACTTGGCGCTGATGTTCGTGCCCTCCGAGTCCATCTTCGCCGAGTTGCATGACGGCTTCGACGACATCGTGCAAAAGGCGTTCCGCTCCAAGGTCGTCATCGTCTCGCCATCGCTGCTGATGCTCGCCATCCAGGTCATTCAGCAGATTCAAAAAGATGCGCGCATGCGCGAGGCTGCCGACCAAATTCATGCCGAGGTCGGCCATCTCATGGACGACCTCAAACGCCTGCACGAGCGGGTGCTGAAGCTGCAACAGCATTTCGGCCAAGCCAACGAAGACGTGCGGCAAATTCTCATTTCGGCGGAAAAGATCGAAAAGCGGGGAGCGCGCATTCAGGAGGTCGAGTTCGATGGCGAGGACGTCCCCGCTGCCGATCCGGTCGTCATCCCCGC
>JAFAHL010000406.1 GCA_019237215.1 Hyphomicrobiales bacterium
CCCGCGTCCGCCGCGACGGTGATTGATCTTCATATCGTCGAGCGAGCCCGGGCCGCTGCCATAAGCAATGCCCTCGGCGCGGACGCGATCGAAGATGCCGTCAAACTCCGCCTCATCGACTTTGAAGGCATAGTGGTGACTCTCGAAGTTCGTGTCATTGTCGAAATCGAGGGTCAGTGTGTCGTTGACCTGCAACGGCGCGAAGTGCGAGAGCGGACCTTCGTAGCGCAACCCCAAGATCCGGGCGAGGAAACGCGCCGATACTTCCTTGTCATGCGCCGGCACGATCGTATGGTCGAGCACGATTGCCATCGGTACCTCCTTGCAGGTGGCCCCGTCATTGCATCTGAGATAGGACGCTGCGTCGCCGATTTTAAGGCCCGTAGCGAAAGCACGATCTCGCCGCCGTCACGCCCGCGAAAACGGGCAGCCAGTAACCCGTGTTATGGCGATCGGGGCGCAAGCCGTGCCTTTCATCCAGTTCGGCGTCTACTGGATCGTCCGCTTTCGCGCACGATGACGGCAGCATCACGAGGTCGGGCCCACTTCGTATCGGATAAACTCAACGATAGTGGATCGTAATCGTCGTCACCTGGTCCCCGGCGTGACGATCCACGAATCCGAGAAAAGATGACAGCAGTTTGCGCTCGTCCTCGGGCGTGGCGGCGCGGACCTTGGCGGTGACCGCCTCGGACGCGCCACGGTTGAGCTGAAGCGTGCCCTTGAACTTCTTGTGCTTCCACCGGGCGGCGTGCTGACTCTTGCGCCCAACCCGGACATAGGTTCCGCGTCCGCCCTTGCGGATGGCGGCCTCTTTGGCGACGAGATTTCCAAAAAGACGTGCCCGTGCGCGCGGAACGATCTCGACGATTTTCATGAGCGCCCCCCTGCCTCGCTTCCTGCGGGCGAAATATAACGAAATATACAACGAGCGCGCCCCGCAAGACTACCCGGGACCGGTGCGCAGCCGGCCGGCGAGACCCGGTCGACATGCCGCAGTGCCGCCCCATTCCGACGGTTTCGTTGGCGGATGGGCGGGCGTTGGCACGTCGCTCTTGCGCGGTTTTGCTGGATTTCGTGCATGGCTGGCGCCGTCGTCCTGCCGACGGCGGCCGCGCGCACGCAGGGCCGTCCGTTGAGCGCTTGCCGATTCGAGGCCGCCGGCACGGGAAACGTTCGTGCGATCATCGACGGCCGCAGCTTCACCCTCGAGGACGGGCGCGAGATTCGCCTCGCGGGCATTGAAGTTCCGCTCCCGCCCGCCGCCGGCGAATCAGGTCCGCGCGCCGAGGCTGCTCGCGCGGCCCGCGCGGCCCTCGAATCGATGCTTGCGGCCCAAAGCGTCGAGCTGCGTCAAAACGCAGCCGGCGTCGACCGTTACGGTCGCGCGCGCGCCATGGTCTACGTCATGCGCGACGGCGTTGCGCGCTCGGTCACGCATGAGATGCTGGCGCGAGGATTCGCCCGCGTTTCGGCCCACGTCGGCGATCGCCCTTGCGCCGAGGAGCTTCTGGCGCAGGAACGGGCGGCGCGGCGCGCCAAACTTGGCCTCTGGAGCGAACCGTATTATGTCATCGTGGCGGCCGAGAGCGGGACGCAGCTTGCGGCCGAACGCGGCCGTTTCACCGTAACGGAGGGGAACGTGTTGTCGGTGCGCGAGAGTGCAGGCACGATCTACATGAATTTCGGGCGGCGATGGTCGCAGGCGCTGACCGCCACGATCTCGAAGCGCGACCAGGGCGTCTTCGCCGCCGCCGGCGTAGACCCGAAAAAACTCGAAAACCGCCGCGTTCGCGTGCGCGGTTGGATCGAAGAGCGTAACGGCCCGCGTATCGAGCTCACCCGCCCGGAGCAAATCGAGATTGCCGAGCGCGACTGACGGAACGCGAAGAACGCCATCGTGGACGCCGCAGTGAGACAACCCCGCGTTCTCGGTACCAGACGGCTGGCGCCGGCCGGCGCCGCCGCCCTCGCGCTTATGCTCGCGGGCTGCAGCTCAGCACTGCTCTCGATCGGCGCGCCGCCGGGCTCGCTGCCCGAGGCGCCGCGACAGGCCCAGCAACAACCACAACCGCCGGCGCCGACCTCGCGCGAGCATCAGCGCATTCTCGCCGCTTATAACGGCGCCTACGACGATCCCAAGCTCGAGGGGCTGCTCAACCAGACGGTCGCAAAGCTGGTGGCGGCATCCGAGCGGCCGGACGTGCAATATCGCGTCACCATCCTCAACTCGGCGGCGGTCAACGCCTTCGCGCTGCCGACCGGGCAGCTCTACGTAACGCGCGGATTGATCGCGCTGGCCAACGACACGTCGGAGGTCGCCTCGGTGCTCTCCCACGAAATGTCGCACGTGATCGCGCGCCATGCCGCTATCCGCGAAGACCAGGCGCGCCAAGTGGCGCTGGTGAGCCGCGTGGTGCAGGACGTGCTGAGCGATCCGGAAACGGGAGCGCTGGCGCTGGCGAAATCGAAGATCGCGCTCGCGAGCTTCTCGCGCACGCAGGAATTCGAGGCGGACGCAAGCGGCATCGGCATTGCCGCGCGCGCCGGCTATGATCCTTACGGCGCCGCGCGCTTCCTCACCTCGATGGGACACAATGCCGAGCTGAAATCCAACCCCAGCCAATCGCACATCGACCCGCGCGCGCCCGATTTCCTCTCCTCCCATCCCGCGACCCCCGAGCGCATCAGGAATGCGCAGGCGAGCGCCCGCCAGTTCAACGCGCCCGGCGCCGGCGAACGCGATAAGGCCGCCTATCTCGCCAGCGTCGACGGCATGGTCTACGGCGAGGACCCGAGCGAAGGCTTCGTGCGCGGCCGCCGCTTCCTGCATCCAAGGCTCGGCTTCACCTTCCTGGCGCCGGAGGGATTCGTGCTCGACAACACCGCGCAGGCGGTTCTCGGCGTCAAGGAAGGCGGCGGCCAAGCCCTGCGGCTCGATGTCGTGCGCGTGCCCGCGGAACAGACGCTCGCGGATTACCTCAACTCCGGCTGGGTGGAGAACATCGACGCCAAATCCGTCGAGGAGGTCGTCATCAACGGGCTGCCGGCGGCGACCGCAACCGCCAAGGGCGACCAGTGGGTGTTTCGGCTCTATGCGGTGCGGTTCGGGAGCGACGTCTATCGCTTCATCTTCGCCTCCAAGCGCACGACCGCGGAGGTCGATCGCGCCATTCGCGAATCCGTCGGCACCTTCCGTCACATGACGCTGGCGGAAAGCCAGGCGGCAAAGCCGCTGCACATCAAGATCGTGACCGTCGCACGCGGTGACACGGTCGAGCGCTTCGCGAGCCGCATGGCGGTGGCCGATCGCGCGCTCGAGCGCTTTCGCGTCCTCAACGGGCTTGGCCCCAACGATCGCGCCAATCCCGGCGACCAGGTCAAGATCGTGGTCGAGTGAGTCCTCTGCTGTCATGCCCCGCTGCTGTCATGCCCCTCGAAGGTGGGGCATCCAGTATCATTGTGCATTCTGTGGTTACTGGATCGCCAGCCTTCGCGGGCGACGACGCCAACCAAAAATCAGCACGCGGGTAGCCTTTGCTGCTGTTCGGCGTCATCATCGAGCTTCGCGAGCTTTTGCGAGGTGAACGCATGAACATCGGTTTCGTCGGCCTCGGCGCCATGGGCGCCGGCATCGTGCCGCGGCTCATGGCCGCGGGCCACGCGGTGACCGGCTGGAACCGCAGCAAGCAGAAGGCGGAGCCCTTGATGGCCGCCGGCATGCGCCTGGCGCAAACGCCGCGCGCGGTCGCCGCGGGCTGCGATCTCGTGTTCTCGATCGTAACCGATGCGACGGCGGTGCGAGCGGTTGCGCTCGGCGGCGACGGCATCATCGCCGGCCTGAAGAAGGGCGGCATCTACGTCGACATGAGCACGATCGCGCCGGACGCGAGCCGCGCGATCTCCGCGGAATTCGCCAAGCAGGGCGTGGCCATGCTCGATGCGCCGATTTCAGGCAGTCCGGTCACGCTGGCGCAGGGCAACGCCGCGGTCATGGTCGGCGGCGACAAGGCGGCGTTCGAGCGCGTCGAGCCCGTGTTGCGCGCCATCGGGCCGAAGGTGACCTATATCGGAGGGAGCGGTTTCGCGGTACAGATGAAGATCGCGGTCAACCTCCTGCTCATGGTGGAAGTCATCGCCTTCGGCGAGGCGGTCGCGCTCGCCGAAAAAGGCGGGGTCGCGCGCGAGATCGCGGTCGAGGCGATCCTCAAGAGCGTCGCGGCCTCGCCGGTGCTCGCCTATCGCGGGCCGTTTATCCTGGACGGCAAGATGCCCGCCGTCCCGCTTGCCGATGTCACGCTGCAGCAGAAAGACATGTTGCTGGCGCTCGAGCTCGGCCGCAAGCTCGGCAGTCCGGTGCCGCTGGCGGCGGCCGCAAACGAAATGATGAATGCCTGCCGCGGGTTGGGGCTCGATCATCGCGATTTCGTCACCGCGCACGCGGTCTATCGCCGCCTGGGAGGAGAGACGTAAGGTGCCGCCACCGTCAAACCGAGATGAAGCGAGTTGAGGGATACGAATCGTGAAACGAGCCGTACGAAAGCGCAAACGAAAGGTCAGCCGCGCCAGCGCGGCAAGAAAGTCCGCGAAAATGTACCGCACCAATATGCGTGAAGTCCGCAAGGTCGCAGGCCTCAAGCGCAAGGACGGCTGGGTCGACATGCAGGTGCAGTTCCTGATCGACAAGGCCTCCGCCGGCGCCGACCATGTGGTCGGTTGGACCGTGCTCAAGCCGGGGGCCCGTCACGAGCGGCACCGCCATCACCATTGCGACGAGTTCTTTATCGTGCTCAAGGGCCACGGCCATATCTATACCGACGACGGCGAGGCCCCATCGGGCGAAGGCGACGTCGTCTATTCGCCGCGCAAGTGCTGGCACGGCTTCAACAACACTTCGAACGCGGACGTCGTGCTGGTATGGGGGTGGATGGGTGCCGGCTCGATCGAGGCCTCCGGCTACGAGGTGGCTGCGGACAGCCATTGATGTTTCAACGTCTCGCTGGCCCGGGTGACGGAGAGTGGTCATGAATCTCTGGGAGGATGCACGCGTCGTGCGCGGCATGCGGGCGCAGCTCGAGCTGCGGCGCAAGCGTCTTGCCGCCGGCGACGCGCCATTGGGCTGGAAGGTGGGCTTCGCCGCGCCGGCGATGCTCGAGCGCCTCGGCATCAGCGGACCGTTGGTGGGATTTTTAACGCGCAATGCCCGCGTTCAATCGGGAGGAAGCGTATCGCTTGCGGGCTGGATCAAGCCCGTGGCCGAGCCTGAAATCGCCGTCCACATCGGCCGCGACGTTTCCGCCGGTGCCGACCATGCGACCGCCAAGGCCGCGATCGCGGGCATCTCGCCGGCGATCGAGATCGTCGATCTCACCGCCCCGCCCGAGGATCCCGAGCGCGTCCTCAGCGGCAACATCTATCAGCGCCACGTGGTGTTGGATGGCGGCGAACCGGCGCGCGCCGGCAGCGCGTCGAATGGCCTCACGTGCCGCGTCATTCGGCGCGCAAGCGAGTTCGCGCGCACCAGCGATCCGCAGGCCAATACCGGGGAGTGGGTCGGCATCGTGCGCCACGTCGCCGATGTGCTCGCGGCCTTCGGCGAGCGGCTGCGCAGCGGAGAAATCATCATCACCGGGTCGGTGGTGGCGCCGCTCACGATCGAGCCGGGCGAGGAGGCAATCGCGTTCGAGGTCGATCCGGTCGGCGGCGTCAGGGTGCGTTTTTCCGGCTTCGATAAGCCGCAGGAGTGAACGTTGCGCTGCCGGGACGCAGCGATTAGAGCAGTTTCACC
>JAFAHL010000444.1 GCA_019237215.1 Hyphomicrobiales bacterium
ACGGAAACCGCCGCCGCGCTGCTCGGCCCGTTTTGGCGCGACAATTCTCCGCTTACGCCGAACGGCGGCAGCATCGTGCGTTCTCCCACGCCCGGCCCGGAGCTGTTCGCGAACTGCCGCATCACCGACGCCAACGGATGGCCGATCCAGGGCGTGGAGGTCGATGTCTGGCAGGCTTCCCCGGCGGGCTATTACGAAAACCAGGACCCCGAGCAGGCGGACATGAACCTGCGGGGGCGGTTCCATACGGATGAAAATGGCAGGTTCTGGTTCCGCTCCGTCAAGCCCGCCGCCTACCCCGTGCCGACGCACGGACCGACGGGAGAACTGCTGCGCGCCCAGCATCGCCACCCCTACCGCCCGGCACATCTGCATTTTCTCAGCTTCAAACCGGGCTACAATACCCTCATCAGCCAGGTCTTCGTAGATGATGACGAACGCCTGGAAAGCGACGTGGTGTTCGGCGTCACTAAAGATCTCATTGGCCATTATCTCCGCCATGAAGCGAACGAGACGCCGCCGGCGCCGGACGTGAAGGCACCCTGGTACACTTTGGAATACAGCTTCGTCATGCAACCGGGCGAGGCGAAGCGGCCGATTCCCCCGATCAAGTAGGAGGCGTGGTCATGCAGAACTCCCTTGACGGCCAGCTGGCGCTGATCATCGGCGGCTCTGGCGCCATCGGCGCGGCAACTGCCCGCCTGTTTGCCGGCGCGGGTGCGCGGGTCGTGGTCACCCATACGGCCAGGTCGGCAGCGTCCGCTGTGGCGTTGGCGGAGAGCCTGCCCGGCGCCGACAACCTCGCACTTCCGGCGGACGTCGCGGATACGGCTTCCCTGCTGGCGCTGCGCGACGCGGTGCGGGGGCGCTGCGGACAGACGCTGCACGTCCTCGTCAATGCCGCCGGGTTCACCAAGCCGGTGCCGCACGCTGATCTCGATGCGCTCGACGACGAGCTGATCGACCGCATGTTCGCCGTCAACTGGCGCGGCCAGTTCGCTGCGATCCGTACATTCGCGCCGATGCTGAAGGCCTCCGGCGACGGGCTGATCGTCTCGATCTCCTCCATCGCCGGACAGACCGGAATCGGCTCCTCCATTGCCTATTGCGCGGTTAAGGCCGGCATCGACGTGATGACAAAGTCGCTAGCTCGCGCGCTGGCGCCGGA
Organism: Hyphomicrobiales bacterium; assembly: GCA_019237215.1. Classification (GTDB taxonomy): domain Bacteria; phylum Pseudomonadota; class Alphaproteobacteria; order Rhizobiales; family Xanthobacteraceae; genus VAZQ01. Next base: position 1,169 of record JAFAHL010000444.1, read on the forward strand.
GATCCGCGTGATGGGTGTCGCCCCCGGCGTCGTGGACACTGACTTCGTGCCCGGGCGCGGGGCGGAGTTCAACACCAAAACCGCCGCCACCACGCCGCTATGCCGCGTCGCATTGCCCGAGGACGTGGCCGAGGCCGTCCTCGCCTGCGCGATATCGCTGCGCTTCTCCACCGGTACGACGCTCGTCGTGGACGGCGGCCGATCCCTGTGAGGACTATTATGCGTCAGCCCCTGCCCCGGATTTTCATCACCGCCGCCGTCACCGGCAACCTGACCACACCCGAGCAGACGCCGCACTTGCCGATCACGCCGGCGCAGATCGCCGATGCCTGCCTGGAGGCGGCGGAAGCCGGCGCTGCGATCGCCCATATCCATGTGCGCGACCCCGCGACGGGCAAGCCCTCCATGGATCTGGCCCTTTATCGGGAGGTCGTGGAGCGCATCCGTGCGCGCAACCCTGGGCTAATCCTCAACCTCACGACTGGGCTGGGCGGACGGTACGTGCCCTCCGACGACAACCCCGCCGTCGCCGGCCCCGGCACCACGCTGATGCCGCCTGAGGCGCGGGTGGAGCATGTCGCGACGCTGCGGCCCGACATCTGCACGCTCGACCTGAACACGATGAATTCCTTCGGCCAAGTCGTCATCAACACGCCGCGGAATGTGCGCCGGATGGCGCGGATCATCCGCGAGGCTGGGGTGAAACCGGAGATCGAGCTGTTCGATTCCGGCGACATCGCCCTGATGCACGACCTTATCGCCGATGGCACGCTCGATCCGGCGCCGCTCTGCTGCTTCGTTATGGGCGTGAAATACGGCTTTCAGCCCTCGCAGGAGACAGTGATCTACGCTCGCTCGCTGCTGCCGGAGGGCGCGCAGTTCACCGCGATCGGCATCGGCCGGAACGTCTTCACCGCAGCGACGCAGAGCTACCTCGCGGGAGGGCATGTCCGTGTCGGCCTCGAGGACAGCGTCTATCTCGCCCGCGGTGTGCTTGCGCCCAGCAATGCGGTGATGGTCGCGAGGATCCGCGGCATCGTCGAGGCGCTCGGTGCTGAAATCGCTACCTCCGCGCAGGCCCGCGACATGCTCGGCCTACCCCAACGCGCCGCCTGACCTCATAAATTCCGGAGATCCGAGCCCATGAACACTGCATCCCCCGCCCGCGCCGCCCTCAGCGGCACCTCCCTTCGTGTGGCGGAAAAGGCCGACGGCCCCGACACGCTCGCCACCGCGGTGCATCTGGCCGAGACGGCGGTACCGCGAGAGGTGGCGCAGGAGGGATCCGCAGTGGTCGAGGTTCACAGCGCTGGGGTGAATCCCAGCGACGTGAAGGCCGTGCTAGACGCCATGCCCCATGCGGTCTGGCCGCGCACGCCGGGGCGCGACTTCGCTGGTGTGGTGGTGGAAGGGCCCCGCACCTCTTGAGACGCGAGGTCTGGGGCTCTGCTGGGGCTCTGGCGGCGAGCTTGGTGTCCGGCGCGACGGAACCCATGCACGCTACCTCGTTTTGCCCGCGGCGAACTTGCGGGTGAAACCACAGACTTCATAGCGCGGCGGAGCCGCAACCACAATGGACGCAGTGTCGGCGTATTGGCGAACGGAGATTGTAGGCGGAGCGTCCGGCTTTGCTTCTTCTTGAGACCGATGCAAAGCGGGACGATTCGCCTACACC
>JAFAHL010000685.1 GCA_019237215.1 Hyphomicrobiales bacterium
CCGATCTTGCCGGCAAGCGACTCGAACTCTCACGTGAGCTTGTCCCCCGCCTCCGCCGGTTGGCAATCATAGGAAATGTTGGCTTTTCCCAAACCGTACTGGAGATGGGCGAAGTTCAGGCCGCGGCTCGCACGCTCGGCTTTGCAGTCACGCCACTTGAAATCCGGCGGGCGGAGGATATCGCTCCCGCCTTCGCGGCGCTCAAGGCTCAAGCTGACGCACTTTACGTCGTGGGCGATCCACTCGTTGCCGCCAACCGCACGCGCATCATCACGTTTGCGCTCGGCGCGCGGCTGCCGACGATCTTCCATACCCGTGATTATGTCCAAGCCGGGGCTCTCATGTCCTATGGACCAAACTTCCCGGCTCTGTTCCGACGCGCCGCCGAGTTGGTCGACAAGGTTCTGCGTGGGACGAAACCCGCCAATATCCCGGTCGAGCAACCGACGACGTTCAGGCTCGTCGTCAACCTCAAGACCGCCAAGGCGCTTGGCTTGACGATCCCCGAATCATTCCTGCTGCGCGCCGAGACAGTCGCTGGCACGAAGTGTGAGTTCCGCCTCGTCCGGGTTACGACTGCTCACGAATGAATTGCGGAACGCATTTTCTCGATCCTTCTTCATCCCGCGCTGGATGATCCGTTGCAGCGCTAAACCATCGCTTATCTCGTCGCGGCCGTAGTGCTTCGTCGAAGCGCCGCGGGCTGAAGGGCCCGACGTCGACATGCGGCGGCTCCCCGCTGATCAACTCTGCCACAGTCTTTCCGGTCTTGGCGGCGCATGTCATGCCGATATGTCCGTGGCCGAACGCATATACGACGTCAGGAGTGCGGCGGGAGGGGCCGATCACCGGCAGCGAATCCGGCATACTCGGTCGATGGCCCATCCACGTCGTGATGTTCTGGTCGGGAACTTCATCGCGCAGCGCGGGGAACATGCGGCGCGCATGAGTGAGCAGGATGCGGGCACGCTTCCAATTGGGCGGCGCGTCGAGCCCGGCTAGCTCCACGGTGCCTGCGAGCCTCAGCCCCAGCTCCATCGAGGTGGCAACGAACTTACGCTCTGCGTCCGCAGTCGGAATGCGCGGAACAACCGCAGGATCGCGGATCATCAGGTGATAGCCGCGCTCCGTTTCGAGGGGAATGTGGTCACCAAGCTCAGCCGCGAGCGGCTTCGACCAGATTCCGGCGGCGACGACGGCCGCGTCGACCGGCAATGGGCCACCGGCGCAGCGGATCGCCGTCAGCCGACCATCCGCCACCTCGAAGCCGACCGCACACCGACGCTCGATGCGGCCGCCGTCCCGCAGGAAGGCCTGCGCCAACCGTTCGATCAGCCGGTGCGGGTTCGTGGTGTGGCCGTTCTCGCGTACAAGCACGCCCTTGACGTAATCGCGGGACAGATTCGGATCGAGCTGCTGCAGCTCGCCTTGCGAGAATTCATCCCAGGCGATGCCGTTATCGCGCCGCAGTCGCCAAGCCATGCTCTCGCTTTCCCAGCTGGCCTGCGAGCGGTAGACGATCAGGTGACCCACGCGCTGGATCAGGTCCTGCGCGCCCGCATCGCGCGCGATCGGCGCCATGGTCTCGATCCCTTGGTCGACCAGCGTCCGCAGCGCACGAGCTTGCCGCTCCACTTTCTCCTTGGTCCCGGCCCTGATGAAGCGAAGGAGCCAAGGTGCCAAAACCGGCAGATAGTGCCAGCGCACGACCAGCGGGCCCAATGGATCGATCAGCCAGCCGGGCACCTTGCGAATCGTGTCGGGCATCGACATCGGCACCACGGACGATCCATTGAAGCACCCGGCATTGCCGAATGAGGCGCCCTCGCCGGGGTTGCCGGGGTCCAGCAGGATGACGCCATGACCCTTGCGCAGGAGGAAGCTCGCCGAAGTCACCCCAACCACGCCGGCGCCGATCACGGCGACGGTTCGTTTGCGACCCTCGCTTGCCATACACCGCCTCGGAGCTGCTGCTGACTTGCAAGCGGATTGTATGGATCGCTCCGTCCAAGATAAAGTCTTGTCCTTGGACACGCTCTGCGGTCATCACGGACCGACGAAGACAGGCCATGAGCGAGCTGCGCATCACCGGTATTTCGGTTGATCTGGTTCGCTGGCCGCTCAAGATGAAACGCCGGCATGGGGTCGGCGACATCGAGGGGTCGATGCCGGGCGTCATCGTGAAGATCAGCACCAACGCAGGTATTGTCGGATGGGGCGAAGCTTCACCCTGGTCGGTCTTCACCGGCACCGCGGAAGCCAACGCCAGCGCGATTCATCTATACATGCGCCCGCTCGTCGTGGGGGCCGATCCGCTGAAAGTGTCGACGCTCATGCGTCAGATCGAGAAAACCATCGTGGGCCACACTGAAGGCAAGGCCGCCGTCGAAATGGCGCTTCTTGATATCGTCGGCAAGCATCTCGGCCTGCCGGTGGCCCAGCTGCTCGGCGGCTATTACCGCAGCGAAGTGCCGCTCAGCGTGTCGATCGCCAATCCGGATTTCGAGGAAGATTGCAACCTTGCGAAGGCGCTGGTCGCCGACGGCGTCAACATCTTCAAGGTGAAGACGGGCTTTTCCACCCACAAGGAAGACCTGCGACGTCTCGAATGGCTCAGGGCAAACCTCCCTGCGACCGTCGATCTGAGGGTCGACTACAATCAGGGACTCGATCCGTGGAATGCGATCCGCCATCTCAAGGACGTCGAAGCCTTTCGCCCGACCTTCATCGAGCAACCGGTCAAGCGCGAGCAGCGTGCTGCCATGGCCGCAATCACCAAGGCGATCGACACGCCCATCATGGCGGATGAGAGTGTGTTCACGCCGGCCGAGGCCATCGACATGGTGCGCGGTGAAATCGCGGATCTGGTCAGCATCAAGATCATGAAATCCGGCGGGATCGCGCGGGCGCGCGAGATTGCGGCGATCGCGGAAGCGGCCGGCATCACTGCCTATGGTGGAACCATGTTCGAAGGCGGGCTCGCCATCGCCGCCGGCCTGCACATGGTGGCGGCGACCCCGAACATTTCGCTTGGCGCGGAATTCTACACCTCCACCTTTGTCATGGAGGTAGAAGTCCTGAAGACGCCGATCGTGATCGACAACGGCTCGACCCGGGTTCCGACTGGTGCCGGCCTCGGTGTCGAAGTCGACGAAGACAATATACGACGCATCAGCACCGCCCATTTCGAGTGAGTCGCCCACCGGCCGTTGGGCCGACCCTGGAAGGTGAAAG
>JAFAHL010000712.1 GCA_019237215.1 Hyphomicrobiales bacterium
GCAGCCCTGCCCAGAGAACACCGAGCAGCGCAACCACTGCAATGAGGAACTCGTTCCGATGCACCTGCCAGAGATGACGCAGTTCTCTGACCTTCAGCAGACTGGCGACGGCCATCAGCACGATCGCCGCGAGCACGGGTTGCGGTAGATTGCGCAGCAGTTCACTGAAGAAGACGGCGACGAGCACGATGAAAATCGCACAGAGCAATCCGGAGAGTGGTGTGCGCGCGCCGCCGCTTTCATTTACGAGCGATTGCGACATGCCACCGCTGACCGGAAAACCATAGCCGAAGCCTGAGGCAAGATTCGCCCCTGCCAGAGCGACCGGATCGCCACCGGCCACGCTTCCAAGCGACGAGCCGACGAGCAGCGAGATCGCCGAAGTTACGTTTCACAGGTGTGCCGCGAGCTGCAGAAAAGCCAGAATACCAGCCCGCTATAAAGACACGCGTAAAGTCCCGCCTGCGGCGGCAAGCCCGCAAGCGACGCATCGCCGAGCGCCGCCGGCAGCACATACGCCGCGAGCGTCACGCCCGCCGCCAGGTTAGAGCGAAACCACTGAGGTTTGTAGCTGCGCAGCCAGCGCGCCGCGGGGATCATCCCGTGCCACCGCCCGGCCCGTGTCGGAGCCTCGTTGCTAGCGGCTGGTCCGCTCACTTGATCAACCCTTCCGATTTATTTTCTTTAACCCGAACCAAACAAGCACCGCACAAAGGAGGCAAACAAGCGCGGAGCAGGTGAACACTCCTCCGGCGCCTACCGAGAACGCGTGGCGGTAGGCATCGGCAAGTTGACTGCGCACCGTCTCAGGGATGGCTTGGCCGCCGCTCTCTGCCCCCATCTGGATGGATCGGCGCAAAGCTTCCGTCGCGGAGGCAATCTCCTCGCGTGATAGTCCGCTCGGTTCCAGACGCTGGTAATACGCGGCGCGCGCTACGGCCACAAGGACGCTGGTCAACACTGCCGTTCCAAGGGCGCCGCCGATTTGCATTGCCGCTCCGTTGATCGCCGCGGCGCTGCCAGTCCGCTCCCTCGGCACGGCACTGAGGATGACGTCGGCTACGGGTGTTATGACAGCGATGTCGCCGGCGCCCAACAAGACCAGCGCCAGCAGCACTTGCCCGTAGGGCGTTTCCGGGGCCAGCGAAATCAGCAAGCTGCTACCGGCGGCCATCAGCACCAGCCCCGCCGTAATGACTTTTCTCGGTCCGATTTTGGCCGTCAGTTCCCCCGCCACGGGTGCGAACGCCGCGGCGGAAACCATCAGTGGCATGAGTCGGAGAATTGCTGAGATCGGGCTCACCTTTTGCACGGTTTGCAGGAAATAGAGCAGCGGCAAAAGGGAACCGCCGATGACCAGTGCGGCCAGTAATCCGGTCATGACGGCCACAGAAACGGTGCGATTGCGAAAGAGCGTGACATCCAGTAGTGGATCCCTGGCCCGGCGTTCCCACCAGACAAAGGCCAGCAAGGCTCCGATCCCAACGCCGAGGGATTCCAACACCCGCGGATGCAGCAAGCCGACGTGGTTGATCTGAATGATCCCGAACACCAGCCCGAGCAGGCCGGCAGCACAAGTGAGCGCGCCGATGCCATCCAGCCGCCGGCCTTCTACTTTTGCGCCGTTTCCGGAGGCAAACAGGAAAACGCCCAAACCACCCAGGGCGGCCACCGCCGCAGGCATTAGAAAGCCAGCACGCCAACCCTGCGCCTGCACCACTAGGCCGGCGCCGAGCGGCCCGAGCGCCGCACCGAGGCCGGACAACCCGAGAAAGAGCCCGATGACTCGCGCTTGTTCTGCCTGGCTGAATGCGCCGGCGATTAGCGTGAGCGCCATCGGCCCGATGGCGGCGCTGGCCAATCCGTCAAAGGCGCGCGCTACCAGGAGCATCCCACCCGTCTGCGCGGCCGCTGCCAGTAAGGATGCGCCTACCATGCCGAGGGCGCCGAGGACGAGCACGCGACGCCGGCCGTAGACGTCACCCGCAACGCCGCCGGCGAGCATAAAGGCGCCGAGCATCAGCTTGCCAAGGGTCACGGCCATTTGCATGACGGCGGAAGATGCATCCAGGTCGCGGCGCATCGGACCCAACGAAAGG
>JAFAHL010000380.1 GCA_019237215.1 Hyphomicrobiales bacterium
TCACCGGCGCGAACGGGCCGGAGGCCGGCGTCTGGGTGATCGCGGAAACCACCGATCTTCCCACCCGCTACGCCAAGATGGTGGTGACCGACGACCAGGGCCGCTACGTGGTGCCGGATCTTCCGAAGGCCAAATACAAGGTGTGGGTGCGCGGCTACGGCCTCGTCGATTCCCCCAAGGTCGAGGCCGAGCCCGGCAAGCAGTTAAACCTCAAAGCGGCGCCGGCGCCGAACGAAGCCGAGGCGGCAAAATACTATCCGGCGATCTACTGGTACTCGATGCTCAAGATCCCGGACGCGAGCCAGTTCGGCAAGAAAGAGGGCGAGATTCCGGACAAGGTCAAGCAGAGCGACTGGCTCAACTTGATGAAGAACAACGGTTGCGTCGGCTGCCACCAGCTTGGACAACTTTCCACGCGTACCATTCCGAAGTTCCACAGCGAAGAAAGGTCATCCAGCGAGGCCTGGATGCACCGGGTGCAATCCGGGCAGGCCGGGGAGCTCATGGTCAACATCGTGGCGGGCCAACTCGCCGCCGCGCCGATCAAGTACTTTGCGGAGTGGACCGACCGCGTCGCCAAGGGCGAGCTGCCCAAGACCAAGCCGGTCCGGCCGCAAGGGATCGAGCGCAACATCGTGGTCACGACCTGGGACTGGGGGGACGAGAAACACTACCTCCACGACCTGATCTCCTCGGACCGCCGCAATCCCACGGTCAATGCATACGGTCCCCTCTTTGGCTCGCCGGAATACGCAACCGACATGCTGCCGATTCTCGATCCAAAGACCCACACCGTGACGATCTTCAAGGCGCCGGTGCGTGATCCCGATATGCCGGAGTCCCTCGGCCCCGGACATGCTGCGATGGCGACGCCGCTCGGACCATCGGCCTATTGGGGCGACGAGAAAATCTGGGACACCAGGGTGAACAACCACAATTCCATGATCGACAAGAAGGGCCGCGTCTGGCTGGCGGCGTCGATACGGGGAACCAAGAATCCCGACTTCTGCAAGCAGGGTTCTCCTTCGGCCAAGCTGTTCCCAACGGAGCAGAGCAACCGCCAACTCGCGATGCTCGATCCGAAGACGATGAAGTACACCTTCGTCGACACTTGCTTCACGACCCATCACCTGCAGTTCGCTTACGACGCCAACGACACGCTGTGGACCTCGAGCGGCGGCGGCGGCGGCGTGGTGGGCTGGGTCAACACCAAGCTGTTCGACGAAACCGGCGACGCGGCCAAGTCGCAAGGATGGACGGCGCTCATCCTCGACACCAACGGCAACGGCAAGCGCGACGACTACGTCGAGCCCAACCAGCCGGTCGATCCGACCAAGGACAAGCGCATCGCGCAGGTGTTCTACGCGGTGATGCCAAGCCCGGTCGACGGCTCGATCTGGGGCACGCTGCGCGCGAGCCCCGGCTCGATCGTGCGGCTCGATCCCGGCTCCAACCCGCCGGAGACCGCGCTTGCGGAAATCTACAACGTGCCGCTGCCCGGCTTCGGTCCGCGCGGCGGCGACATCGACAGCCAGGGCGTGGTCTGGGTGTCGCTCGCGAGCGGTCATATCGGCAGCTTCGACCGGCGCAAGTGCAAGGGCCCGCTCAACGGACCCAAGGCCACCGGCGATCATTGCCCGGAGGGCTGGTCGTTCTACCAGTATCCGGGGCCGGGCTTCGAAGGCATCGGCGAGAACAGCGCCGAGTCGAGCTACTACAGCTGGGTCGATCAGCACGACACGTTCGGACTCGGCAAGGACGTGCCGGTGTCGACCGCCAACCTCATGGACGGACTGGTCGCGCTCAAGGACGGCAAGATGATCTCGCTGCGGGTGCCGTATCCGCTCGGCTTCTACGCCAAGGGATTCGACGGCCGCATCGACGATCCCAACGCCGGCTGGAAGGGGCGCGGGCTGTGGACCTCGAGCGGCGACCGCACGCCGTGGCTGATCGAAGGCGGCAAAGGCATGAAGCCCATGGCCGTGCACTTCCAGCTGCGCCCGGATCCGCTGGCGAAGTGAACGCCGCAACGGCGACGGCAAGCGCAGGGGCGGCCTTGGCGCCGCCCCTCTTTCTCTGACGCTCTTCTCGCAATGCGCTTTCCCGTTCCGCTCTTTCCCGCAACGCTGGTCAAGCGCTACAAGCGCTTTCTCGCCGACGTCGTGCTGCCCTCGGGCGAGACGGTGACGGTGCACTGCGCCAATCCCGGCTCGATGATCGGCCTCGACGTGGCGGGCGCCCGCGTATGGCTGTCGAAGTCGGCAAATCCCAACCGCAAGCTCGCCCACAGCTGGGAGCTGATCGAGGTCGATCTCGGCGGCGGCGCCGAGCTCGTTGGCATCAACACCATCCATCCCAATGCGCTCGCGGCCGAGGCGATCGCCGCCGGGGCGCTTGCGGAGCTTGCCGGCTATGCCTTGGTGCGCCGCGAGGTGAAGTACGGGAAAAACTCGCGCGTCGATTTTCTGCTCGAAGGGCCGGCGCGGCCGCCGTGCTACGTCGAGATCAAGAACGTGCACCTGATGCGCCAGCCGGGATTGGCCGAATTCCCCGACGCGGTGACCAAGCGCGGGGCGAAGCACCTCGTCGAGCTCGGCGAGATGGCGGCCGCGGGCGCCCGCGCGGTGATGCTGTTCCTGATCCAGATCGGGTCGGCGCGGCGCTTCAAGCTCGCCCGCGACATCGACCCGGCCTATGGCGCCGCCTTCGACGCGGCGCGCAGCATGGGGGTCGAGGCCATCGCCTATCGCTGCGGGATCAGCTGCGAAGGTATCGAGGTGGCGGAGCCAGTGCCGATCGCGGAGTGATGGCACGCCCTGGCCCCGGCTTGCGTCCTGCGCGTCCTTGCTTACATTGCGATGCAGCAGCG
>JAFAHL010000536.1 GCA_019237215.1 Hyphomicrobiales bacterium
AGCAGCAAAGCCGCCGCGAGCGCGGCCGGCGCCGTATCTGCGTCGACGAGATGAACGTACTTGAGTCCCACGAGCATGAGCGCCGCGATCGGCGCCGCCCAGGTCGACCATGCGCCGCTATGGGGATCCCTCCTTGCCGTCTTCGACGAAGCCAAAGGACGATCCGTAAGCTGAACGTCGTCAAGCATGATGAAGTCCGGTCACGGGCTCGGTCGGCCGAGCGTCAAGGCGCGAGGCTCTTTCGCCGGAAGCCGGAAGCGCGCCGGCGCGCGGAAGAAGGACGCCCTCACAGTGCGCTCCTCGCGGACGCTGTCGAGATCAGCCCGGCAGATCTCGCTGAACGCCCGAAGCGGATCGGGAACGAGGTTCTCGGACAACGCCTGTTGGGCGAGTTGCCGAGGATCGACGCTCGGCCTCAGCGCGATCTCGGCGATGGATCGAAGCACCGCCTCCGCGGCTCGGATAACCTCGGGCGGAGCGAACAGCCTCATCCGGTTGATGAGCCCGACCAGGCGCTGCTCGTCGCCGCTGGGGGAGATGGCGTCGTGCGTGAGGGCGTGAAGCAGCACGTTCGACGCGCTCATGACGAAGTCGGCATAGACCGCTTCCCGCTTCGCCATCTCGTTCGCTGCGCGCTGAAGACGGCTTTGGCAACGATGGCTATAAACGGCCGCGCCCAGAGTGGCGCCGCCGATTGCACAGGCGCCCAAAAGCGGCGCGAAGTGATTCACGACGGTTGCATCGAGGTGCATGCATCCTCCATTTGGCCATCGTGTTTGGCCGGCTCACTGCGATCGAGCGGCTCCAATTGCTCGGGCTCCCCGGTCATGGGCGGGCCGGGGTCGGGCGCCTTGATCCGGAACCAGGCCACATAGAGCGCGGGCAAGAAGACGAGCGTCAGCACGGTGGCGACCGCGAGGCCGCCCATGATCGCGTAGGCCATCGGCCCCCAGAAGACGGTCGGCGCGATCGGAACCATCCCGAGGATCGCCGCCGCGGAGGTCAGCATGATCGGGCGCACGCGGTGCAGGGTTGCGTCGATGACCGCGTCCCAGGGATGGAGCCCCTTCGCTTTGTCCTTCTCGATCTGGTCGATCAGGATCACCGAGTTGCGGGCGATCATGCCGGTGAGCGCGAGAACGCCGAGGATGGCCACGAAGCCCAGGGGCTTGTTGGCGAGCAAGAGCGCCGCGACGACGCCGATGACGCCCAAAGGCGCCACGCTCAGCACCAGGAAGAGGCGGCTGAAGCTGTGCAGTTGGATCATCAGCACGGTGAGCGTGAGGATGATCATCAACGGCAGCACCGCGACGACCGAGGTCTGCGCCTTGTCGCTCTCCTCGACGGTTCCGCCCGCCTCGACACGGTATCCGTTCGGCAAGGCGGCGTTGATCGCCGCCATCTGCGGCGCGAGCTCTTGCACGACCGTCGCGGCCTGGACGCCGGGCGCGACGTCGGCCTGCACCGTCACGGTCGGCAAACGGTCGCGCCGCCAGATGATGGGGTATTCCTGGCCATACTCCACCGAGGCGATCTGGCTTAAGGGGACCGTCTTGCCGCTCGGGAGAGGAACCTGCAGGGTCCGAATCGTCGCCAGCGACATGCGCTGCTCGGTCGAGGCCCGGACCCGGACGTCGACGAGCCAGATGCCGCTGCGCACCTGGGTGGCGGTTGCGCCGGACATCGCCGCGTTGAGCCAGAGGGCCAGGTCCTGCGAATTCAGGCCCACCAGCCGCGCCTGATCCTGGTCGACCTTGATCCTGACTGTGCGGCCGGGATCCATCCAGTTGTAGTTGATGTTGGCGGCGCCGGCGGCGGAACCGAGCGCCTCGGCGACGCGGAACCCGATCGCGCGCACTTGATCGGCGTCAGGTCCCTTCACGCGATATTGCAACGGCCAGCCGACCGGGGGCCCGAGCTCGAGCGGGTAGACCCGCCCGACGACGCTCGGGAACTGGTCCGCGAGCGCCTTCTCCAGCCGCGCCTTCACCCGCTCGCGCTCTTTCAGTCCCTTGGTCACGACCACCGCCTGGGCGAAAAAGTCGTTCGGGAGCTGCACGTTCAAAGGCAGGTAGAAGCGCACCGCGCCTTGCCCCACATAGGTGCTCCAACGATCGACGTCGGGGTCGGCCTTCAGGAGCTGGTCCACCCGCGCCGAGACGTCCTTCGTGGCGTAGATGGACGCGTTGTCCTGCAGCTGCATGTCCACGAGGAGCTCGGGCCGGTCGGACGAGGGAAAGAACTGCTGCGGAACGAAGCGCATTCCATAGAGCGCCGCCGCGAGCATGCCGAGCGTAACGACGATCGTGGCCCAGCGCGCCCGCATCGCCAGCGCCAGAAAGCCGCGGAAAGCGCGCATGATCGGACCCGGTTCTCCCGAA
>JAFAHL010000562.1 GCA_019237215.1 Hyphomicrobiales bacterium
AACGCCTGCAAGTTCACCAAGCAGGGCGATGTCACCCTTGCCGCGCGAAAGATCCTGGACGGGAGGCGCTGGGCCGAGCTCGCCGTCCGTGACACCGGCATCGGCATGACTGCCGAGCAGCAGGCCAAGCTGTTTCAGGAATTCACCCAGGCGGATTCGCTCACCGCGCGCCATTTCGGCGGCACGGGCTTGGGTCTTGCCATCAGCCGCAGGCTCGCGCGCATGATGGGCGGCGACGTGACGGTTGCGAGCGAGCCGGGCAAGGGGTCGGTATTTACGGTGCGCCTGCCGGCAGGCGCGACGCAGTGATCGATCAATCAGGCGTGGCCGGCTTCGCTCGACAGCATGCCGAGCGGAACGCCGATCTTCTTCAGCGCCAGCTCGTATTTGCTGCCGGCGTCGGGGCCGAAGATCAGGTCGAGATCGGGCGCGCAATGCAGCCAGCCATTGTGCTGGATCTCGTTCTCCAGCTGCCCCGGCGCCCATCCGGCATAGCCGAGCGCGAGAATGGCGCTGCGGGGCCCATCACCGCGCGCGATCGCCTTGAGGATATCGAGCGTCGCCGTGAGGCAAATGCCCTGGTCGATGTTGAGCGTCGAGTTCTCGATGAAGAAATCGCTCGAATGCAGCACGAAACCGCGCTGAGTATCGACCGGCCCACCCTTGAGCACCTTCACGCCGCCCGCGCGCCGTGGAAGCTGAATGATCTCCGTCGCGGCAATGACGTCGAGCTGCACCAAGAGGTCGGCAAAGCTGATGTGCGCCGCGGGCTGGTTGACGATGATGCCCATGGCGCCCTCGGTCGAATGGGCGCAAACATAGATCACACTGCGGGCAAAGCGGTCATCGCCCATGGACGGCATCGCGATCAGCATCTGACCGTCGAGATAGCCACGCTTGGGCCCCTTGCGCTGCTGCGGCCTGGACTTGGCGTGCTTGCCCGCTGTCACGGAGTCTCGCCGCGGCGCGTCGGGATCGACGCGGGACTTGCCGGACTTGCCCGAGGGCACCGACTCAGGCTGCCCCTGCTCAGGATCGACGTCCGACGACGCCTCGTCGTCTTGCATGCCTGTCTTGCGAGTGAACCGCATGTGGAAATGCTACCTGATTGGGTGCCAATTGCAAACGACGCACGCCCTGGTCAAGAGTTTATGCATGCTTCGTGCCACGATTGAGCGCGGAAAAGTAAGATATGTGTCTTTTTCATGTATCTTTCCAGAACCGCTCCGGTTCCGATCGTGTACCGGCTCACGATGAATTCAGTAGTGCGCGCAAAGTTTCACCCCTAAATCGAGCCATGATGATGAGCGGCTTTGATCGGCTGCGGCGGACCGCCGCGCCTGGTGCGATCGGCATCTGTGCGCTGAGCCTCATCGCTGCCGCCAGCGCGAGCGCAGCCGATGACGTCTCGCCGTGGGACGGCGATGCTCGCAGCGCCGTCCGTCTCATCGCCGGCTCGGCCGGGGCGGGCAAAGTCGTCCGTGCCGGCGTCGAGCTCCGACTCAAGAGCGGCTGGCACACCTATTGGCGCTACCCCGGCGACGCCGGCGTGCCGCCACGCTTCGACTTTACCGGATCGCAGAACCTCAAGGCCGTCGACGTGCTGTGGCCCGCGCCGCAGGCCATTGCGGAACACGACCTGGTCACGATTGGATATACCAGCGACGTCATCCTGCCGCTTGCGGTCCTGCCGGAGAATGGCGCGAAACCGGTCAAGCTGCGTCTCAAGCTCGACTATGCGGTGTGCGAGAGGCTGTGCGTGCCGGCGGAAGGAAAGGCCGAGCTCGTCTTGACCGGCCGCTCGTCGTCGCAGGACGCTGCCCTCGCCGCGGCCGAAGCGCGGGTTCCGAAAAAGGCCGTGCTGGGCGAAAGCGCGACTCTCGCCATCAAATCGGTCCGGCGCGAGGACGGCACCGGTCGGCGCCGCGTCATTGTCGACGTCGCAGCCCCCGCTGGAGCTCGCGTCGCCCTGTTCGCCGAAGGACCGACGCCGGATTGGGCGCTACCGGTGCCGAAGGCGGTCGACGGCGCTCCAGCCGGCATGCGACGCTTTGCCTTCGAGCTCGACGGCGCGCCGCCGGGAGTGACCTACGAAGGCATTCCCGTCGCGCTCACCGCCGTCGCGGGCAATGTCGCAATCGAGGTCATGACCCGTCTCGACTAATTCGGCGGGCGCGCTAATTTGGGCGCCCGCGGGCCCCGCGGCCGGATCTGCGAGCGGCACGGCGAGGCTCGAACAAGGTTCAACCGCAAGCGAGAGGAAGAGAACCATGCCCATCAAGGTCGGCGATCGACTGCCCGAGGCGAAGTTTCGCGTGATGACGTCGGACGGGCCGGCGTGGAAGAGCACCGACGACATCTTCAAGGGCAAGAAGGTCGCGCTGTTTGCGGTGCCCGGCGCCTTCACTAGCACCTGCCACAAGATGCACGTGCCCTCGATCACGCAGCATGCCGATGCGATCAAGGCGAAGGGGATCAACACCGTCGCGCTCACGTCGGTCAACGACGTGTTCGTGATGGACGCCTGGAAGAAAGCGACCGGCGCCGACAAGATCGATTTCCTCGCCGACGGCAACGGCGAGTTCGCCAAGGCGATCGACCTGACCTTCGACGGCTCGGGCAATGGCCTCGGCATCCGCTCCAGGCGCTATGCCATGCTGGTGGAAGACGGCGTGGTGAAGAAGCTCGACATCGAGGAAGCGCCGGGCAAGGTCGAGGTGTCCGGCGGCGACGCCCTGCTCAAGCAGCTTTAGTCCCCCGCGGATGCCGCCGGGGGGCTCTGTCCGGCGCGGCGTCGCGCCTCCTTGAGCCCCTCGCGCGCCAGCTCATCGGCACGCTCGTTGAGCGCGTGGCCGGCATGGCCGCGCACCCAGTGCCAGCGCACGCGGTGGCGCGCCAAGAGCGCATCGAGCCGCTGCCAAAGATCGACGTTCCTGACCGGCTTTCTGTCGCTGGTGCGCCAGCCGTTGCGCTTCCATTGGTTGATCCACGACAGCACGCCGTTGCGCAGGTATTGGCTGTCGGTGTGAATGTCGACGAGACAAGGCCGCTTGAGCGCTTCGAGCGCCGCGATCGCGGCCATCAATTCCATCCGATTGTTGGTGGTGTGAGCCTCCCCGCCCTTGATCTCCTTCGTGTGATCGCCGAAGGCGAGGATTGCACCCCAGCCGCCCGGCCCCGGATTGCCCGAGCAGGCGCCGTCGGTGTGGACCACGACGTGCGGCTCGCTCATTCCTCGATCCCGTAGTCGCGCACGCTCTTGACCGCCTGGTGGAAGCGCAGCTTGCGGTAATATTCAAACGGGTCCTTCGGCCGCACCAGCGCACCCGGCGGCACGTCGAACCAGTCGACCAGCCGCGTCAACAGAAAGCGCAAGGCCGCGCCGCGGGCGAGCAATGGCAGCGCGCGGCGTTCCTCATCGGAGAGAGGCCGCACCTGCGCATAGGCTTGCAGCAGGCTCCTGCCCTTGGTCACGTTGTAGGAATGATCTGTCTCGAAGCACCAGGCATTGAGGCAAATCGCGACGTCGTAGGCAAGCGCGTCGGTGCAGGCGAAATAGAAGTCGATCAATCCGGAGAGCTTGTTGCCGAGGAAGAACACGTTATCGGGAAAGAGATCGGCGTGGATGACGCCTTGCGGCAAGTTCGATGGCCACGCTTTTTCGAGATGCGACAACTCGGCGGCGAGAAATTGCTTCAAGTCGGGCTGCACCTCGTTTGCGCGCGCGCCGCAATTCTCGTAGAGCGGCCGCCAGCCGCTGACCGAAAGCGTATTGGCGCGGCTGCGCTCGAAATCGAGGCCGGCGAGATGCAGCCGCGCCAGCGCCTCGCCGAGCGCGGCGCAGTGGGTCGGCGATGGCCGCCGAATCCACATGCCGTCGAGGAAGGTGATCATCGCCGCCGGACGGCCGGCGATTTGCCCCAGCACCTCGCCCCGCCTGTTCTCGACCGGCTGCGGACAGCTGATGCCGCGCGCGTGCAGGTGCTCCATCAAGGCCAGAAAAAACGGCAAGTCTTTGGCCGCTACGCGCCGCTCGTAGAGGGTGAGAATGAAATAGCCGCGACTGGTGTGGACGAGGAAATTCGAATTCTCGACACCTTCAGCGATGCCCTTATAGGCGAGCAATTCTCCGACGTCGTAACCGGCAAGAAAGGCCCCGAGGTCTTCCGCCACCACATCGGTGTAGACGGCCACGTTTATCCCTCATGCGTGTCCCGGCTTGCAGGCGACGCTAAATCCGCGGTCAGCATTGGATGAGGACGTGCTGACTTCTGATTTCCCATAGCTGACGTGTGGCCGCTGATCCCCCAACCGGCTGCACCGCGGGCGCGCTCATTCCGCCGCCTCGGTTCCCCGCAACACCCGCGGCAGCGGGAAGAACATGTCCTCGTCGGCGGTGGTGACGGTCTCCACGTTCACCACGTAGCGCTCGGCGAAGGCGCCGATGACCTCCTCCACCAAGACCTCTGGCGCGGACGCCCCGGCGGTGACGCCGAGGCTCGCGATAGCACCGAACACCGACCAATCGATTTCCGTGGCGCGCTGTACCAGCGCCGCGCGCGCGCAACCGGCGCGTTCGGCGACTTCCTTGAGGCGCTGGGTATTCGAGGAATTGGGCGATCCGACCACGACCATCGCCTCGACCAGGGGCGCGACCTTCTTGACCACCTCCTGGCGGTTGGTGGTGGCGTAGCAAATGTCTTCCTTGTGCGGCCCGTGGATCTCCGGAAAGCGCGCCTTCAGCGCCGCGACGATGTCGGCGGTATCGTCGACCGAGAGCGTCGTCTGCGTCACGTAAGCGAGGCGCCCGGGATCGCGCGGCACGAAGCGCGCGACCTCGTCGACCGACTGGACCAGCGTGATGGCGCCGAGGGGCAGCTGCCCCACGGTACCTACCACCTCGGGATGGTCGGCGTGGCCGATCAGCACGATCTCGCGACCGCGCTTATGGTGGATCTCGGCCTCGCGGTGCACCTTCGTCACCAGTGGACAGGTGGCGTCGAGGGCGAACAGGTTGCGCTTCTTGGCCTGCTCGGGAATCGACTTCGGCACGCCATGCGCGGAGAAAATGACGGGCGCCTCGGTATCAGGAATCTCGTCGAGCTCTTCCACGAAGATGGCGCCCTTGGCCTTGAGGCTTTCGACCACGTAGCGGTTGTGTACGATCTCGTGGCGCACATAGACCGGCGCACCGTAGCGGGCGAGCGCCTGCTCGACCGTGTCGATGGCGCGCACGACCCCGGCGCAAAAGCCGCGCGGAGAGCACAGCAGCACCTTCAGCGGGGGCTTTGGGTCGGTTCCAAGGGCTTGGTACACCGTCATTATGGACCTCGGCTGCGGCCGTCGCTCGCGCCATTCGACATGGCCTTA
>JAFAHL010000525.1 GCA_019237215.1 Hyphomicrobiales bacterium
AGGTGAAAGCCGACGGCTACGGCGCCGTCGACTTCGTGCGGCTCGCAGAATCGATCGATCAGATCGGGTTGGTGTACACCTTCAAGGCCAAGCCCAAGGCGGACGACATTTTCGACGCCTCGTTTCTGCCGCCCGCCGACGAGCGCAAGGTGCACTGAGCTCGTTGCAACGCGCGTTACTGCCCCGATCCGCTTGCCCGCACGGGGGCAATGTTGGGCGCAGCCCAGCCCGTTTTCACCTGCAGCTGCGGCCGCAACGCCGCCGCGATGTCGTCGGCGAGCTCCTCGAGCGCCGCGCGGTTGCCGCCTTGACGCAAATAAATCCCGCAATAGAGCTCGGGCAGCTCGGGAAGCGGCGCGTCCTCCCAGATCGAGAGCGACGTCTGCTGCACGCGGCTGCGCGGTAGCACCATGATGCCGAGTCCGGCGAGGACCGCCGCCTCCAGGCTGGCGATGCTGCGCGAGGTGAACACGAAGTCGCACTCGCGGCCGATGCGGTGGAGCGCGTTCACCGCCGTGTAGCGACAGGAGCAATCCTCGCCGAAGGACACGAGCGGCACCGGCCCGACGGGGTCGAGCTGCGTCGCGTCGCTGCGCACCCATACCGCTTGGTCGATCCACAAGTGCTGCGCTTCGATCGAGGGCTTCGAGCTCGAAATCGCAACCGCAAGATCGATGTCGCCCTGACGCAGCCCGCGCAGCGTGTTCTCAAGGCTTGTCACGCTCGCCGCGAAACGAATGCCCGGCCAGCGCTTGCGGAACCGCGCCAAAGTCGCCGGAATCCTCGTTCCGGCGAAATCGCCAGGCATGGCGACGCGCACGGTTTGCGCCGTCGGCTGCCCGCCGCCAAGCTGCGCGATCTGGTCGTTGATCGACAGCATCCGGCGCGCGTGAGTGACGACCATCTCCCCGCGCGCGGTCAGGCTCACGCCGGGGGCGCTCTTGTCGAGGAGCTCGTAACCGAGCAGGAATTGCAGCCGCTTGATCTGCGCACTGACCGCCGGCTGGGTGACGCCGAGCGACTGCGCCGCTTTGGTAAAGCTGCGCTGATCGACGACGAACACCAGCGTCCGCAAAAGTTCCGTCGGGATATTGACCATGCCCCCTCACCGTTCTTGCGCGTTCGGGCGCCGCCTTGCCCGCAAGGCCTAGCGCCGCCGACCCCATTCGGGCCGGCGACCGACCTCTTAGTCGCACTGGGTGGGACTGTGTGCTCAATTGCGGTCGAGTCAAGCGCAGCAATAAACGTTGTCAGCACATCCGAAATCGGCAAATATTGTCTCATCAATCGATCGTAGACATGCACGGTGCGATACAATCATTGCGCACAACGCGTTTCATTATCTCCTTGCAAAACTCCGCGACGGCGCGGCGACGGCCGATCGCCGCGGCGATGACCAGGCGCACCCGCATTGCGAGCAGGAGACGTTGCGTTAGAGTAAGGCTGCGTTGGCGCAGACGCAGAGTCCCGCCTTTGCCGATGTCGGCCGCATGAAACTCATTCGACTCTATATCCGCGTGCTCGAACTGCTCGGGCGCGAGGCCCGTTTGGGCTGGACGCTCGCGGTCGCCAACCTGGCGCTGGCCTCGGCGATGTTCGTGGAACCGGTCCTGTTCGGCCGCATCGTCGATACCCTCGCCAATGCCCAGGCGCGCATGTCGCAACTGGCCTGGCGGGACTTGATGATGCTGGTCGGCGCCTGGGTCGGCTTCGGTCTCTTCATCATCGTCTGCAGCACGCTGGTGGCGCTGCATGCCGATCGCCTGGCGCACCGCCAATACCAGGTGGTGCGCACGATGTTCTTCGAGCACGTGCTGCAGCTACCGCTGAGCTACTACACCGGCTCGCATTCCGGACGGCTGGTGAAGGTGATGATGACCGGCACCCATACGCTCTGGAGCCTGTGGCTGTCGTTCTTCCGCGAGCACTTCGCCAGTTTCATTTCGCTCATCGTGCTGCTGCCGCTGACGCTGTTCATCAATTGGCGCTACGGCCTGATGCTGATCCTGCTGTGCGCCGTGTTTGCCGCGGTGATTGGGCTGGTCATCCACAAGAGCGAAAGATTGCAAAGCACGGTCGAGGGTTACTATTCCGACGTGGCCGAGCGCACCACCGATACGCTCGGAAACATCGCCCTGGTGCAAAGCTTCGCCCGCATCGAGATGGAAGTTTCGGGAATGAAGAAGATGGGCGAAGAGGTGCTGAGAGCCCAGATCCCGGTGCTGTCCTGGTGGGCGGTGACCACGGTGATCACGCGCACGGCCACCACGCTGACGATGTTGTCGATTCTCGTGCTCGGGGTCTGGTTCTATGTCCGCGGTGAGACCACCGTCGGCGAAATCGTCATGTTCATGAGCTTCGCCACGCTGCTGATCAGCAGGCTCGAAGAGGCCGTCCATTTCGCCAACGAGATCGTGATGGACGCGCCGCGGATCGCGGAATTCTTCGAGGTGCTCGACACCGAGCCGGCAGTGCGCGACCGCCCCGACGCCGTCGATCCCGACCGCATGCAGGGGCTGGTGGAATTCAAGGACGTCTCATTTTCCTATGACGGCAAGCGTCCCGCGGTCGCTGATCTGACCTTCACCGCGCTGCCCGGCGAAACCGTCGCCCTTGTCGGGGCGACCGGCGCCGGCAAATCGACTGCGCTTGCTTTGCTTCACCGCGCCTTCGACCCGCAATCGGGCATCGTGCGGATCGACGGCATGGACATTCGCGCGCTCACGCTCGCAGGCCTGCGGCGCAACATCGGCGTCGTGTTCCAGGAAGTGCTGCTGTTCAACCGCTCGATCGCGGAAAACCTGCGCGTGGGCAAGCCCGATGCGACCGACGACGAATTGCGCGCGGCCTGCGAGCGCGCCCAGGTTCTCGACGTCATCGAGCGCCTGCCGCAAGGCTTCGACACCAACGCCGGCGAACGGGGGCGCCTGTTCTCCGGCGGCGAGCGTCAGCGCCTGTCGATCGCCCGGGCGCTGCTCAAAGATCCTCCGATCCTCATCCTCGACGAGGCCACGAGCGCGCTCGACGCTCTCACCGAGGCCAGGGTCCAGGCCGCGCTCGCCGCGGTCATGAAAGGGCGCACGACCTTCGTGATCGCGCACCGGCTCGCCACGGTGCGCAACGCCCACCGCATCCTGGTGTTTGCGGGCGGCCGTATCATCGAGACCGGCACCTTCGACGAGCTCATGCGGCTCGGCGGTCACTTCGCCGAGCTCGCCCGCAGCCAGTTCTTGGCAGGTGAGGTGGCCAAGAAGCGGCACGAGCCCATGAGCGGCGAGCCGGTGGAAACCTAGCGGGCGCGGTCCGTGCTGCCTTCGAAAGCGAGCAAAGCGTGGACCCGCGCGGCCGAGCATCCGCTCACGACCGTTTTCGTCCTCGCGCTCTGCGTCCGTCTGATCAATCTCGCGCTGCTGACAGGCCGCGACGCCTTCTTCGCGGAGCAGGATGCGTTCGGCTACTGGGCGCTCGGCGCCGCGCTGGCCAAGCCCGACACGTTTTGGCCCACGCTATTGGCGCTGACCGACCGCATGCCGCTCTATCTCTTGCTGCTCGCGGGCGTCCAGCATGCCTTCGGCGATGTCCCCCGAGTAGTCGCGCTCATTCAGGCCGTGATCGACGCCGGGACCTGCACGTTCATCGCCGCCCTCGGCGCGCTGATCTCCCCGCTCACCGGATTGATTGCCGGCGTTCTCGCCGCGGTCTCGGTGACGCTCGTCGTATTCAGCAGCCAAATCCTCACCGATTCGCTCTTTGTTTTCTTCTTCACGCTGATGCTGCTCGCCGGCACCCGTTTCCTGCTGCGCCCGACGATGGGGCTCGCGCTGGGGGCCGGCCTCGCCGGCGGGCTCGCCCTTGCCACGCGGCCGGCCGTCGCAATGCTGCTGGCGGCAGCCGTGCCGATCGTCTTCGTCAATGCACTCGTGCGACGATGGAACGTTGGCCCGGCGCTGGCAGCCGCGCTGCTCTTCACCCTCGCCGCGGCGGCGCCGATTGCCCCGGTGCTGGCGCGCAACGCCGTCCGTTACCACAGCCTCGACGTAACCTCGCAAACCGGCGACTATTTGGCCTTGTGGATCGTCCCGTTGGTGGCCGAGCGCGCCGATGGCACGCCTTACCAAGCGACCTTCGATCGCGTGGACGCTCTCTATCGTCAGCAGGCCGGCACAGAGAGCAATCCGTTCCGGCGCTCGGCCATCGCCTCCGGCCTGGCGTGGCAGGAGATGGCGCGCTTGCCGCCGGCGGCGCTTGCCAAGGCATGGCTTGAAGGCGCGGTGGTGAATCTCGCTGCACCGGCCCTGCTCGCGGACCCGCGGGTGCGCGCGCTGCCCAAGCCGAGCTTCTACAACACGCCCGGCGCTGGCCTGTGGCAGAAGGCGCGGGCCTACCTCTTCGATAATCCCGGGCGCTACCAGCTCCTGCTCATCCTCGGCCTCATCGCCATGCTGCCCTTCCTGGTGCTCGAGGCCATCGGCTTCGTCATGCTGGCGCGGACGTTGCCGTGGGCGGCGGTCTTCGGCGGCGGCGTGATCGCCTATTTCCTCCTGCTCAGCGGGCCGGTGGCGACGCCAAAATATCGCTTGCCTGTGGAACCGATATTGATCGTGCTCGCCGCGATCCCGCTGGCGCGGATGGCGCAACCGCGCAAACGGATTGGCGCCGCCGCTTGAGCCTAATTCCAGCGCGGCGGCGCTCGAGACGCTCTGACGCCGCGCCGCGCACGATAAAGCACTACTTGATCCGTTCGAGGATGCTCACGTAGTTCGCAACCGCGGTGCCGCCCATGTTGAAGATGCCGCCGAGGCTCGCATTCCTGACTTGAATGTCGCCAGCGTCCCCCATGAGCTGCATCGCCGTGAGCGCGTGCATCGACACGCCCGTTGCGCCGATCGGATGACCCTTGGCCTTGAGCCCGCCCGAGGGATTGACCGGCAAGGGTCCGTTCTTCTCGGTAAGCCCCTCGGCCACGGCGCGCGCGCCCTGTCCTTGCGGGACCAGGCCCATCGCCTCGTATTCCATCAGCTCGGCGATGGTGAAGCAGTCGTGGGTCTCGACGAAGGAAAGGTCGGAGAGCGCGATGCCGGCGCTCGCCAGCGCGCGAGTCCAAGCCTGCGTGCAGCCCTCGAGCTTGAGCACGTCGCGCTTCGACATGGGCAAGAAATCCTGCACGTGCTCGGCCGCGCGGAAGGCGACCGCCTTGCCGAGCTTGAGCGCGGTTGCGACGTCCGCCAAGACCACGGCGGCGGCGCCGTCGGAAACGAGCGAGCAGTCCGTGCGCTTGAGCGGACCCGCCACGCGTGGATTCTTCTCGCTCTCGGTGCGGCAGAACTCGTAGCCGAGGTCCTTGCGGATCTGGGCATAGGGATTGCCCACGCCGTTCTTGTGGTTCTTGGCGGCGATGCGCGCAAGCGCGTCCGATTGATCGCCCCAACGCTGGAAATAGCGCGCGGCGATCTGGCCGAAAATACCGGCGAAACCACCGTCGATATCGGCTTCTTCGCGCACGTAGGACGCCTTGAGCAGATTGCGCCCGATCTCGGCGGCGGGCGTCGTCGTCATCTGCTCGGCGCCGACCACGAGCACGATGCGGGCCGCCTTGGCGGCGATTGCCTTGAGGCCCTGATGGACAGCGGCCGAACCGGTGGCGCAGGCGTTCTCGACCCGGCTGGCGCGCTTGAAGCGCAGCTGCGGCGAGGCCTGAAGCACCAGCGCGGCGGTAAAATCCTGGGCCGAGAAGCCGGCGTTGAAATGGCCGAGCACGATTTCGTCGACGTCGGCGGCGGCGACCCCGGCATCGGCGAGCGCCTGTGTCGCCACCCGCACGATCAGACTCTCAAGCGTCTCGCCCTCGAGCCGGCCAAAGGGGGTGTGGGCCCAGCCAACGATGCAAGCAGTCACGGCGGCCTCCTGTTCTTCCGAGTCGATTAAGTGATTTGCGGTCATTGTGTTGGAAACGCAACAGTTGCGCAGCCCCGTCCTAACCTGCCGAATTTTGGACGTTTTCTCTTACCATGAACGGTCGTCGCGGGCATGAGCGTCACCGTGGGCTTTTCGCTTTTGCCTTTCATCCGCCGTCGGCTTAGACAGACCTTTTCCGCCTGTGGAGCGTTCCCGAGGGCAGCCAAAGGATTCGGACCCAAGCCGTGAAGTCTTCGACGCGATCCTCAGTAGCGCGCACGCTGATGTGGGTGGGCATCGCCTGCGCCGCAACCTCGTTCGCGACGACCCGCGCCCGCGCCGAAGCGCTGCTCGTGATCGAAGCCGACAGCGGCAGGGTTCTTTATGCCCAGAACGCCGGCCAGGCGTGGTACCCCGCCTCCGTCACCAAGCTCATGACCGCCTATGTCACGCTGCGCGCGGTCAAGGAGGGTCGTCTTAGCCTCGACACGCCGCTCACGGTTTCACCGAACGCGGTGGCGCAATCGCCCGTGAAGATGGGATTCGCCGTCGGCACGGTGGTCACCGTCGACAACGCGCTCAAGATGCTGATGGTGAAATCGGCGAACGACATGGCGGTCGTGCTGGCGGAAGGCGTCGCCGGCTCGATCGAGAACTTCGCCGGCGAGATGAACGCCAACGCGCGCCAGCTCGGCATGATCCAATCGAGCTTCGTCAACCCGAACGGCCTGCCCGCCGACGACCAAGTTTCCTCCGCGCGCGACCTCGCCATCTTGGCGCGCGCCCTCATCCGCGAACTGCCGGAATACGATTACTACTGGCACCTGCCCGGCATCCGTATGGGGAAGATGGTGCGGTGGAACTACAATACCCTGATCGGCCGCTATCCCGGCGCCGACGGCATGAAGACCGGCTTCATCTGCGCCTCCGGCTTCAATCTCGTCGCCTCCGCGACGCGTAACGGCAGGCGGCTGATTGCCGTGGTGCTGGGCGCGCCATCCTCCGCCGCCCGCGCGTTGAAGGCGGCGCAACTGCTCGAGCGCGGATTCAACACCAACAGCGGGCCCTCCTGGCTCATGCCGCCCTTCGGCACAGTGGAATCGGTGCAACCCATCGCCGCCGCACCGCCCAACCTGCGCGACGAAATGTGCGGGGGGCACCGCAAGCGACCGGCCTCCGAGGATGAGGACGACCTCGTCGCCAATAACAATCCGGAGTCCCCCTACGCGGTCTTCCTGGCGAGCCTGCACCCGGGAAAAGCCAAGGGCGCTGCGCCGCTGCAAGAGAAGGGCGAGCCGGTCCTCGTCTATACCGGCACCAAGCCGCCGGCGCCGGGCGCGCAGACGGCGACCGAATCGAAGCCGGAGAAGCCGGAGAAGAAGAAGGCCGCCGCGGTCAAACCGACGGCGAAGGACAAGGATGACGCATCGCCGACGAGCGCTGCCACGTCCCGTGCCGCGCCGAAGGCAAAGCCCAAGTCACCGGCGGCAAAAGATGGCGCCAAGGACGCCGCCAACGACGGCGGGTCCGCGACCGCGGCCGCGTCCGGCGATGGCACCGCGCCGAAGCCGAAGGCCAAGAAGCCGGCGCCGCAGCCTCCGCCGATGGTCGTCACTCCCGCGGCCGACCAGAGCTCGCAAGCGAAATGACCGACGCGCCGCGCTCGCTAGGCCCGGCCGAACCCATTCCTCTGACGGTGCTCACCGGCTTCCTCGGCGCCGGCAAGACCTCCCTGCTCAACCGCCTGCTGAGCGACCCCGCGCTGGCCGAAACCGCGGTGATCATCAACGAATTCGGCGAAATCGGCCTCGACCATCTGCTGGTCAAGCCGATCCGCGACGGCGTCGTACTGCTGCAGAGCGGCTGCCTGTGCTGCACCTTGCGCGGCGACCTCGTCGACGCGCTTGAAGCGCTGCTGCGCGACCTCGACAACGGCCGCGTGTTCTTTCGCCGCGTCGTTCTGGAGACGACGGGGCTCGCCGACCCCGCACCCGTGCTGCAGACCGCGATGGCGCATCCCTATCTCGTCATGCGCTACCGGCTCGACGGAGTGATCGCCGTGGTCGACGCCGTGAACGCTGCGGCGACCCTCGATGCGCACATGGAATCGGTCAAGCAGGTCGCGGTCGCCGATCGCATCGTGCTCACCAAGAGCGATCTCCTCACCACGGCGGAAGGTCGACGCGGCCGCGAGGCCCTCACCGCGCGCCTGCGCCTGCTCAACCCAGCCGCCCCCATCCTCGATGCCGCGGCGAACGAGGCAACACCCGAGCGCCTGCTCGGCTGCGGCTTGTTCGACCCCGCGCGTAAGCATCCCGACGTTACGCGCTGGCTCGCGGCCGAGGCCTATGCCGACGCGGATCATCGCCACCACGGCCACCACCACGACGTGAACCGCCACGACGACCGCGTCCGCGCGTTCTCCTTCGCCAGCGAAGCCGCGATGCCGGCCGCCACGTTCGACATGTTCCTCGACTTGTTGCGCTCGCTGCACGGCCCCAACCTGCTGCGCCTCAAAGGCATTGTGAAGCTTGCGGAGACGCCGGCGACCCCCGTCGTCGTTCACGGCGTGCAGCACGTCTTACATCCGGTGGTGCAGCTGCCGCGCTGGCCCGACAACGATGAGCGCACGCGCATCGTCGTGATCGCCCGCGATGTCGAGCCATCCGCCGTGCGCGCCCTGTTCGACGCTTTCCTCGACGCCGCAGCCCCCGACCGGCCCGACCGCGCGGCGCTGCTGGACAATCCGCTCGTGCCCTTCGGCGGGCGCGATCGCTAGCGCTTTCATGGGCGCTTTTGACGCGCTTGCCACCTCCGAGGCGCTGCCCGATGCTCCGCGCGGCGCGAACGGCGAGTAGCGGCGAGCGCCAGCACGGGACCAGGCATGGGGTTGATCGAGCGCTTGACGGCGGACTTCACCACCCTCAAGGGCGCCTTGCGCACGCTGAGGATGACGACGCCGATCGCCAAGCACCCGACCCGGGTCTTTCCGCAGGTCGTGCTCGAGCTCGCCGACACGTACGGCGACGCGCCGGCGCTGCTGTCGGACCGCGAGCGCTTCAGCTACCGGCAGCTGGCCGAACGCTCCAACCGCTACGCACGCTGGGCGCTGACGCAGGGCATTCGCAAGGGCGACACGGTCTGTCTGATGATGCCGGGCCGGCCGGAATTCCTGGCAGCATGGATCGGCATCACGCGGGTCGGCGGCGTGGTTGCGCTCATCAACACCCACCTCACCGGGATGGCGCTGGCCTATTGCATCAACGTGGTGAGCCCCAAGCACATCATCGTGGCCGCGGAGTTGTTCGAATCATTGCAGGGCGCGCGCGCGCAGATCACCGGCGCTGCCAAGATCTGGCTTCATGGTGACGCCACTGCCAACCTTCCGCGCATCGATCGCGAGCTTGACGGCATTCCCGGCGATGCGCTCGCGGCCGCCGACCGCCCCGTACTCACCATCGAGGATCGCGCGCTCTACATTTACACCTCGGGCACGACCGGTCTGCCGAAGGCCGCGAACATGAACCACTATCGCGTGATGCTCGCGAGCTACGCCTTCGCCGGCGTCATGGACACGCGCGCCAGCGACCGCATGTACGATTGCCTCCCGCTCTATCACACCGCCGGCGGCGTGGTCGCAACCGGCGCGCTGCTGGTCAGGGGCGGCTCGGTGGTGATCCGCGATAAATTTTCCGCGCACGAGTTCTGGGACGATGTCGTGCGCTGGGATTGCACCTGCTTCCAGTATATCGGCGAGCTCTGCCGCTACCTCATCAACTCGCCGCCGGACCCGAAGGAGCGCGCGCATCATTTGCGCTTGGCTTGCGGCAACGGCTTGCGGCCCGACGTGTGGCCGCAATTCAAGCGGCGCTTCCAAATTCCGCAGATCATCGAGTTCTACGCCGCGACCGAAGGCAACGTCTCGCTGTTCAATTTCGACGGCAAGGAGGGCGCGGTCGGCCGGCTTCCCTGGTGGGTCGCCGCGCGCTTCCCGACCAAGATCGTCCGCTTCGACGCCGAGCGCCAACAGCCGGTCCGCGACGAGCAGGGCTTCTGCATCGAGTGCGGCATCGATGAGCCGGGAGAGGTCATCGGCAAGATCATGAAAGATGCGTCGAGGCCCGGCCAGCGGTTCGAGGGCTATGCCAGCGAGGCCGAAACCGACAGAAAGATCCTGCACGACGTGTTCAAGAAAGGCGACGTCTGGTTCCGCACCGGCGATCTGATGCGCAAGGACAAGAATGGCTACTTCTACTTCGTCGATCGCATCGGAGACACCTTCCGCTGGAAAGGCGAGAACGTCTCGACCACCGAAGTCGAGGAGGTGGTCGGGCAATTCGACGGCATTCTGGAGACCAATGTCTACGGCGTTCAAATTCCCGGCCGCGACGGGCGCGCCGGCATGGCCGCGATCGTCGCCAAGGACAACCTCAACTTGACGGCGCTGCGCGACCACCTCGCGCAGCAGCTGCCCGAATATGCGCGGCCGGTATTCCTGCGCATCCGCAAAAACAACGACGTGACCACCACCTTCAAGCAAAAGAAGATCAACCTGTTGAAGGAAGGCTTCGATCCGACCCTCACCACCGATCCGATCTACTTCAACGATCCGCAGCGCAAGGCCTTCGTGCGCGTCGACCCCGCGCTCTATGACCGGATCAATACCGGCGAGGTGCGGCTATGATCGCCGGCGCCAGCCCTGGCACCACCGAGGCGATCGAGCCAATGGCAGTGCTCGCATTCTGGCGCGCGGCCGGCCCCGACAAGTGGTTCGAGAAGGACACGGCCTTCGACGCCGAGATCGCGGCGCGCTTTTCTTGCCTCTGGCAGAGCGGCCGCGACGGCAAGCTCGCGCGCTGGGAGGAGACGCCGGAGGGTGCGCTCGCGCTGGTCATCGTGTTCGACCAGTTCCCGCGCAACATGTTCCGCGGCAACCGGCGCGCCTACGAGACCGACGCTGTCGCCCGCTCCGTTGCCGATCGCGCCATCGGACGCGGGTTCGACCGACAGGTCTCGCATGTCGAGCGCCAGTTCTTCTATCTGCCCTTCCAGCACTCGGAAAATCTCGCCGATCAGGAACGCTGCGTCGCGCTCGCGCGCGGCTACGGCGACGATGAGTTCACGAAATACGCCGAGCAACATGCCGACATCATCCGTCGTTTCGGGCGGTTCCCGCACCGCAACGCGCCGTTGGGCCGCGCCACCAGGCCGCAAGAGCAGGCCTTCCTCGAACGCGGCGGCTTTGCGGGCTGACCGCATGCGCGGGTGCAGGCGCGCCGCTCGCGATCAAATCTCCGTTGCCGCACATTGAACGCGTGTCGCGGAGTGAACTACGTTTCGAGCTATGCGGCAGAGCTTGGCCTACGACGAGGGCATCGGGGAATTTTCGCCCCCGTCAGCCACCAACGAAAATCTGACCTGCGACCTCCTGGTCGCGGGCGGCGGCCTTTCCGGGCTCAGCGCAGCCGACGCGGCGATCCGACGCGGGCTCGACGTCGTCGTGATCGAAAAAGGCGTCTACGGCAAAGAGGCGGCGTCCGGGCTCAGTGCGGGTCAATTCCTGACCGGATGGGCGAAGTCCATCGACGTCATGATTGCGGAGCTCGCCCAACAGGACATGGAAAAAGGCGTCTATGGCGTGCAAGCGCATCGACGGGCGGAGCGCAGGGTGCGGGCGTTCCTGCGCCGCACCGTCGAGGGATGCCAGCGGCTTGAAGAACTTGATCGCGACTACAACCTGCGCGCTTCGGTGCAACATGGCGCGTGCACGGCGGCCATCACCGAGGCCGACATGACGAGCCTCGAAGCCGCTTACCGCTTCATGGAGAAGAGCAATCTGCGAGCGCTGATGCCGCTCTCGGACAAGCGCCGGCCGCCGTTCTTCGAGATTCTTTCCGCACGACAGCTGCAGCGGCGCTACGGCACCGCCGAGGGATTTTACGCCGGTGGCGTGATCGATCGCTTCGGCGGCAGCTTTCGTCCGCGCAAGCTTCTCATTGGACTGGCGCGGGCACTGCGCAAGCGCGGCGTGCGCTTCTTCCAGCACACGGAGGCGCAAGCGCTCGATTTCGCCGACCATCAGATGACTGTTTTTTGCGGAAACGGCGCCACCATCGGAGCGAACACGCTGTTTATGGCCAACGCCTATGCCCGCCACATCAACGGCGACGTGCTCGAGCGCGCGATCTTTGAATACGATTACGTCGTGGAGGTGGAACTGCCGGAAGGCGCGAAAACGCTTACGGCCGGCTCGGTCCTTTCCGATACGCGCGACCCCTGTTTCTACGCGCGCCGCCACGGCCGGCGCCTTTATATGGGCTATGAGGAGACGGCGGAGACCTCACCCGGGATCATGCGCGATGTCGCCGGTCGAACGCTGGAAGAAGGCAAACGCGTGCTTCCTGCGCTGCGCCCCCTCGGCGAGCGCGACATCAAGAACGCGTGGTCCGGGCGGGTGTACTACACGTTGGATGATTATCCCTTCGTGGAGCGTCGGCACGGCGGACGCGTGATCACCTTTGCCGCGCCTTCCGATCACGGCAACTCGCTGGCGCTGCGCATCGGACAACTCGTCGGCGACGTCGTTCCTCATTCGACGTCCCGGCCGAAGAACGAGGCTGACGAGCGCCATCGGCGCCGCAACGCAGAGCAGTTGCGGCTGTTCGAAAGCTTCCCCAAGGGACTGCGCCTGCGCCCCGGCCGGCGCTATCAAGAGGCCGCATTCCGGGAGCCCGAGCCGCCCGTCGTGAACAGTCCGCAAAAGAGATCCGTCCGCAATCCATCGGCGTGAAGGCTCGCAATCGCTCTGCCTCAGCCGCTATCGCCAAATCGCGCGCGCGGCGTCCACCACCAACCGCAGCTTCGCGCGCTCGTCCGCCTCGCTCAGCGGATTGCCAGCCGCGCTGCTCGCGAAGCCGCATTGCGGGCTGATCGCCAGCCGCTCGAGCCCGATGTACTTCGCCGCCTCGTCGGCGCGGCGTTGCAAGCTATCCAGGCTTTCAAGCACGGGCGTCTTGCTGCTGATGAGCCCGAGCACGACGCCCTTGCCCTTGGGCACGAAGCGCAGCGGCGCAAAGTCGCCCGCCCGCGGCGTGTCGTATTCGAGCAGAAAGTGGTTCGCGTCGGCGCGCGCGAAGAAGCGCTCCGCGACCGACTCGTATCCGCCATCGGCGAGATGGCGGCCCCGGAAGTTGCCGCGGCACATATGGATGCCGACGACGACATCGCCCGGACAGGCCGCGATCGCGCCATTGATGGCATCGATATAGCACTCGATCAGCGCATCGGGATCGCCGCCGGAGCTCGCGACCTTGTCGCGGATCGAGCGATCGCACAGCAGCGCAATGGCGATCTCGTCGATCTGCAAGTAGCGACAGCCCGCCCCCGCCAAGTCGGCGATCTCTTGCTGGAACACGCCGACGAGATCGGCGAAGAAGCGATCGACATCGGCATAGGCGGCGCGATCGGCGAAGTCGGAAAAGCGCAAGAAGTGCATGGTCGATGGCGCCGGCAGCGTGATCTTCGCGGTGACGCTGGTGGTAGCGCGCAAAAAAACGAACTCGTCGAGCGCGAGCGGATGCGTGCGCCGAATCGCCGCCGTTGCGTAGGGCGCGGTGAAGTCGACCTCGCGGCCGTGGTCGTCGCGAAATTTGAGCAGCGCGGGGCGGACCTCCAAGCCCTCGGTGCGTTCCACGAACCGGCCCCAATAAGAGCCGCGGCGAAACTCGCCGTCGGTCGCGACTTCGAGCCCGATCTCTTCTTGCATGCGGACCGCGGCGCGGATGCAGTCGTCCTGAATGCGCGCGAACTCGTCGTCCACGATCTCGTTGCCGGCGTGGCGCCGGAATGCCCGGCGTAGCGCCTGTGGCCGCAACAGGCTGCCCACGTGATCGGCGCGAAACGGCGGGCGACCATCCGGCCGGACGCTCATGCTGTTCCTCCGAGCCGCCTGGGCGTTTGTCTATAGGTCAATAGGTAGAATTTAGCCCGCCGCCGTGGCACAAGGCAACCTCCCAGGAAACCTTTGCGCGCTTGCGCAGAACATGTGGGCCATGACCGTCGTACCCCTTCCCTCCTCCCGGCGTTTGCGACCGAGCCCGCGCCGCCGTGCGCCCGAGATTATCGAGGCCGCCGCGCACGTCTTTGCCGAGCGTGGCTTCCACGGTGCGACGACCCAGGACATCGCCGACGTGCTCGGCATCCGACAGGCGAGTCTCTACTACTATTTCCCCTCCAAGGAGGGAGCGCTCGAACTCGTCTGCCTGCAGGGCGTGGCCGGTTTCTTCGAGGTCGCCAAGGCGATTGCGTCGGGGCCCGGCACTGCCGCCGACAAGCTCACTCGCCTCATCAAATCACACCTTTCCCCGCTCACGGACCGCAGCGACTTTGTCCGGGTGTTCTTGAACGAGCGCCAGCACCTGCCGGCCGAAAGCCGCCGGCGAATCGGAAAATGGTCGCGCGGACTGGAGCGGGTGTTCGAAGACGTCATCAAGGAAGGGGTGCGGCGTGGCGAGTTTCGCGCCGACCTCGATACCCGCCTGGCGGTTCTCGGCATCCTCGGCATGGTCAACGCGGTGGCAAACTGGTGCCGCAGCGAGGAGGTGGCGATCGACCGCGTCAGCGCCGAGTTCGCCCGCCTTATCGGCGACGGCGTGAAGACGCGGCCGAGGCGGCGCTCCCGCCCAAGGCGTGCGCCGCGGTCCGCGCGCTGATGCCGGCCGATGAAGCCAAATTCTGGTACATGCGCCGCAGGCTGCGCCTGACCACCCCCAGATCTTTTGCCGGCACGCCCGCGATCGCCGTTCGTTCCAAGGCGATCGCGTGCGGGATTACCCGCGCCAGGATCGCCGCTCCTTTCGGCGTCAGGCGGACGACCACTTCGCGATTGTTGGTCGTGGATCGGGTGCGGGTCACGAGGCCCATCTTCACCAAGCGGGTGACCACCCGCGACAAGGTCGAGACGTCGATGCTGGTCCTGGCGGCAACGTCGATCTGACGCTGGCCGTCATCGTTGGCGAGCACCGCGAGCACGCGCCACATCGCGATGCTCAATTGGTGACGGGCGAGCGTGTTCTGGCCGAAGTCGACCACGAGGAGCCAGCCGACGCGGTTGATCAGATAGGGAAGATATTCGCTGAAATCGAGGCGCCGGCGATTGGTCACGAATTTGAAATTCCTGCAGATTCTGGGTCAACGCTTTTTATGGGCCGCCTTGCGCGATGTCAAAGTCGGGCCGGGCTGGATCGCTTGCACCATTGGCCGCATAATACTGTCTTCGGCCGGCACGGCAAATCTGTTGCATTTACAACAATTGCAAATGCATCTATAATGCCGACATCAAGTCAGGGCTGCGGCCTAGCTAAAGGGTCTCAGCAAGTCAAAGGGAGGAGTGTTGTGGAATTCGGCTACTTCACCCTGAGCGACAATCATTACGAAAACAACACGCGGACGGCGAACCAGTTCGTCAGCGACATCGCGGAGGAGGCCCTGCACGCCGACAAGCTCGGCATGCACTCGGCTTGGATCGGCGAGCACCATTTCAACTCCCTGGGCGTGCTGTCGTCCCCGGATCTGGTGCTCGCCCACATCGCCGCGCGGACGAAGCGCATCCGGCTCGCGCCCGCGGTGACGGTGCTGCCGCTGCATCATCCGATCCGCGTCGCCGAGCAATGGGCCACGCTCGATCTGCTCAGCAACGGGCGCGTGGATTTTGCGGCCGGGCGCGGTTACGACCGGCGGGAGTACCTGCCCTTCCACGTCTCGTTCGAGGACAATCAGACCATCTTCGACGAAGGCCTCGAGGTCGTGCGCAAATTGTGGGCGGCGGATGACCGCATCTCCCACCACGGCAAGCACTATTCCTTCGACGATGTGCGCATTACGCCGAAGCCGGTGCAGCGGCCGATCCCGGCCTATGTGGGATCGTTTTCCAAGCCCTCGATCGAATTGGCGGCGCGGCTCAATTGCGGCCTGATCGTCGCCCCCTTCGCCGCCGCCATGAGCTTCGGCGGCTTGCAACAGGTCGCCGACCTCTATCACGACAGCTGCGCCAAATACGCCAACGCGCCGGGCCGCCTGATGTGCAGCTATTTCACCCACTTCGCCGATACGCGGGCGCAGGAGGACGCGCAGCGCGCGCGTCAGATCCGCTATTACCGCGAATGCGTGATCCCCGCGCTGCCCGGCGATCCGAAAACCGCCCCGCCGAGCTATCGCTATTTCGTCGACATGGTCGCGCGTTTGCAAAAGGTCAAACCGGAGGACCTCACCGAAAATTCGGTCCTGCTGGGCTCGCCGCAGCGGATCATGGATACGTTAAAGAAGGTGGAGGCCGCCGGATTCTCGGAGGTGATCCTCTACTTCAACGTCGGCCTCAAGCCGCACCAGCAGGTGAAGGACGAGATGGACCGCTTCATGGCGGAGGTCGCCCCCGCCTTCGACGGCGCGCATAAGCGGCAGGCGGCCTAGACACCAATCATGTTGCCGGTTTGGGGCTGCGCAAGAGCCGCACGAAAACTGAGAGGAGAAAACAAGCGAATTCCGGCGCGCGGAGGAAACACCAGTGACCATCCAGCAAAACACCGATCGCATCCAGACGACGCATATCGGCAGCTTGCCACGGCCGCACAATCTGCTCGATCTGCTGAAAGCAAAATACGCGGGGCTGCCATATGATGAGAGCAAGCTGAATTCGGTCTTGGCGCGGGAGGTCGCTGAATGTGTGCGCAAGCAAGTCGAGTGCGGCATTGAGATCGTAACGGACGGCGAATACTCCAAGCCCGGCTTTTTCACTTACATCCGCGAGCGCTTCGATGGGTTCGAGTCTCGGCCCAATCAGAAGCTCACTATTTTCCAGCAGGAGGTCTCCGCTTTTCCCGAGTATTATGCCCAGTATTTCAAGGAAGCGATGATGGGCGGCGCCATCCTGCCGATCGTTCCGGTCGTCTGCACCGCCCCGGTGAAGTACCAGGGCGAGGCGAAACTGCAGATCGACATCGCCAATGTGAAGGCCGCCGCCAAGGCCGCAAACGTGCCTGACCATCACGTGTTTCTTCCGGCCACGGCGCCCTCCGGTGTCGGCATCAACGAGTACTACAAGAGCGAAGAAGAGTACTTCCACGCGCTCGCTGCCGAGCTGAACAAGGAATACCGCGCGATCGTGGCCGCCGGCATTCTGGTGCAGGTGGACGATCCATTCCTGCCTGACATCTTCGTGGAGCCAGGGCTTGACGACGAGCAGAAGAAGCGAAAGGCGGAGATTTACGTCGAAGCGACCAACGCAGCGCTCAGCGGCATTCCGCCCGAGCGGGTCCGTTTTCATACTTGCTACGGCATCAACGAGGGACCTCGCATCCACGAATCGAATCTGCCCGAGATCATCGAGTACGTGCTCAGGATCAACGCCGGTTCGTTCAGCTTCGAGGCTGCCAATCCGCGCCACGAACACGAATACCACCTATTCGAACGGGTGAAGCTACCCGAAGGGAAAGTGCTGTGCCCCGGCGTCATTACGCATGCCAGCAACATCGTCGAGCATCCCGAATTGATCGCCGAACGACTGATCCGGTTCGCCAAGCTGGTGGGCCGCGAGAGCGTGATGGCGGGCGCCGATTGCGGCTTCTCGTCCCAGGCTTTGTATCGGACGGAAGTGCACCACACCGTGGTTTGGGAGAAATTCAAAGCCTTGCGTCGTGGCGCCGATCTCGCGAGCAAGCAGCTCTGGGGCTGAACGCCCAAACCTATACACCTATAGAATTTTACCATCGCCTGGGCTATAACAATTCGATCGGGAGGCGGTCACCGGGCGCCCATGATCGCAACGCCATCGCTCGATCGCGACGCGCTGCGTCGCAAGTCGGCACCGCTCTTGCTGTGCGAGCGCGCGCGCAGGGCGCCAGATTCGATCGCGTTCCGTTCCAAGCACCTCGGTCTCTATCGCGAACGAAGCTGGCACCGCTACGCCGCGCTGGTCGCCCGTGCGGCGCGCGCCTTTGCCGACCTCGGGCTTTGCCGCGGCGACCGCGTCGCCATCATGGGCGACGCCTGCGAGGAGTGGATGGTCTGCGACCTCGCGGCTCAATCGTTCGGCGCCATCGTCTACGGCATCTATCCGACGGCGTCGGCATCCGAGCTCGAATACCAAATGCGAGACGGCGGCGCGGTACTGTTCATTGCGGAAAATCAAGAATACGTCGACAAGATCCTGCCGTTTGCCGATCATCTGCATGAATTGAAGTGGATCGTGGTGCTCGATGACTCCGCGATGTTCGCCTACGAGCACCGCAAGCTCAGAACCTATCAAGCGTTGCTCGCGGCGGCCGGAGAATCTGATCTCGCCTGGCTCGAACACCGGGTTGCGCGGCTCGAGCCGGACGCGCCCGCCTTCATCGTCTATACCTCGGGCACCACCGGTCAGCCCAAAGGCGCGCTGGTGACCCACGGCAAGCATCTCGCGGCGACCGCGAACATTGTCGAGCACTATCCCACACTGGCGCAAAAGACCCACCGCACGGTCGGCTATCTGCCGCTCTGCCACGTGATCGGTCGCGATCTCGCCGTCACGTTGCCGCTGATCTCGCGCCTCGTGCCGCATTTCGGCGAGCACCCGGAGGACCTGGCGACGACCCTGTTCGAAACGGCGCCGACCGTTTTGTTCACCGTGCCGCGCTACCTGCAGAAATTCGCCTCGCGGGTGCTCCTCGGCATTCTCAACTCCAGCAGCATCAAGCGCAGGACCGCGCATCTCGCGATCGGCTTTGCGCGAGCTCACGCGCGACGACGCTGGAGCGGCAGGGCGGGCTTCGCACACGACGCACTCTATCGCGCCTGCCGCGCTGGCGTGTTCGTGCCGATCCTCAGTAAGCTCGGATTCGACCGGCTGGAGCTCGTGCTCTGCGCCGGCGCGCCGCTGCCGCCGGAAACCATGGCGTTCTGGCAGATGCTCGGCGTCAATGTCGTCGAAATGTACGGGCAAACCGAAACCGCCGGCGGCATCATTTGCGGCCAACGCGGCCCGTTTCCCCGCCCGGGCGATGTGGGAACCGTGCCCGCGGGCTGGCAGGTCAAGCTTGCAAGCGACGGCGAGGTGTTGGTGAAGAGTCCCGATCTCTTCGAGTCCT
This sequence comes from Hyphomicrobiales bacterium, assembly GCA_019237215.1. GTDB lineage: Bacteria > Pseudomonadota > Alphaproteobacteria > Rhizobiales > Xanthobacteraceae > VAZQ01. Next base: position 19,014 of record JAFAHL010000525.1, read on the forward strand.
ATTGGAACAACGCCGAGGCAACCCGCGCGATCAAGGGCGTGGACGGCTGGCTGCGCACCGGCGATATCGGCGAATGGCACGCCGGCGCGCTGCGCCTCGTCGACCGCGCGCGCGATTTCATCGTCACCTCCGGCGGCAAGACGATCTCGCCGTCGTTCATCGAGAACATCCTGCGTACCAGCCCCTATGTCGCGGAGGCGATCGTCTTCGGCCACGGCCGCAAATACCTGACCGCCCTCATCGAGATCGAGGCCGACACGGTATCGGATTGGGCCCGCAGCCACGACGTGCCCCATACCGGCTTCACCAGCCTCGCCACCAGCGCCGACGTGATGCGATTGATCGGCGCCGAGATCGAGCGCGCGAACGGCGAGCTTTCCCGCGTCGAGCAAATCAAGGACTTTCGCATCCTGCCCAAGGCGCTCGATCCCGAGGAAGAGGGCGAGCCGGTGACCCCGACGCGCAAGGTCAAGCGCCATCTCATGTACGAGCGTTTCAAGACGCTCGTTGAAGGCATGTACGATGATCGCGAGCAGCGGCTGATCGCCGCCAGCACGGTCGAATCCGTATGAAGTCTCGATCAAGCCAGGGAGGAACAGAATGTTGGGACGAACTCTCGCGGCCCTGTTGGCCGTCGCGGCGCTGGCAGGTCCGGCCGGCGCACAGGAAGCCTATGTCATCGGCGTCACCGGGGCGCTGACCGGTCCGGCGGCGGGCACCAACGCACCACCGATCGAAGGTTTGCGCCTTTATGTCGATCGCCTCAACGCGGCTGGCGGGATCAGCGGCAAGAAAATCCAGCTGACCGTGCTCGACGATCAGGGCGAGCCGTCGAAAGCCGCCGCCAACGCCAAGCGGCTGCTGACCCAGGACAATGTGAGCCTCCTGGTCCTCTCCAGTTTGTCGTCAACATTTGCGCCAGTCATCGGTGAAACCAAGCGTGCCAATGTGGCTCTCATGCTCATGGGAGCGGTTTGCCCCAAAGAAGTCTATCCACCCGCCGATCTGCTGCAATTCTGCACCACCGCTTACGCGGGCGGCTACGACAGCCGCGCGACGCTCGCTTTCATCAAGGAGACGGCAAAGGAGCCGGTACGCATCGGTTTTGCCGCCATGGCAATCCCGCTCTCGCGCGGCGAAATCGATTATGCCGAGGAGCAGGCGAAGACCATGGGCATGACGCCGGTCGACAAGGAGGTGATTCCGCCGCCGACCGCCGACTACACTCCGTTCGCCACCAAGCTCAAGGATGCCAACCCGAACTGGATATTTTCTTGGGCCCCGTGGGTTACCCAGGTGAAAACGTTCGAAGCGTTGCGCCGGCTGGGTTGGGAGGGCGACTACATCACCTGGGCGCACATCGAGGCCGAGGCCGAATTGGCGCGCCTCAAGGACGGGAAATTTTACGTCATCGGCGCAAATTCGTTGTTCCAGGACAACTTGCCGATCCACAAACAGATCTTGGACGAGGCCAAGAAAGGAAACGTGCGATATCCGGCCGAGCAGATGACCGAGGGCTGGATCGGCGGACTCGTGCTCGAAGCCGTGCTCAAAGGTGCGGGCTGGCCGGCCGATGCCGCAAAAATCCGCGCCGCGATGGAGACCGTGAAGGTCGACACGCAAGGCCTGCGCGGCGGGCCGATCGAATGGAGCAAGGACAACCACTTCCGCACGCGCCAATACTATCGCGTCTATCGCTGGGACCCCGCGAAATCGACGGTCACCGTGGCCAAGGACTGGGTGGCCTACGACGTGAAGTGACCGGCATGGGTGCCGGTCACCGGAACCCGCGCCGAGCCCGGGATTAATCCAAGCTTGAGTTTATGGATCCCGGGCTCGCGGGCACCGCAGCCAAGCTTGCGCAGGCTGCGTACACTTGCCTGCGCTGCCCCGCCCCGGAATGACCGCGAGAGCGTCAGTCGTTGCAGCTCATCGTCAACATCACCGTGCTCGCGGCGATCTACGCGCTGCTCGCTTGCGGCTACGTACTCATCTATCGCGTGAGCCGGGTCATGAACATGGCCCACGGCGAACTGGCCATGCTCGGCGCCTATCTCCTGTACACGACCGCCTCGCTGTTCGTCGGCCATCCCGCCACCGCGATCGTGGCGGCGGTGGTGCTGAGCCTCACCGTCGGCGTCCTCGTCTATCTGTTGCTGATGCGCAAGATGACCGGGGAGATGGTGCTCGCCGCCATCCTCACCACGATTGCGATCGGCATCCTGTTGCGCGGCCTGATCGTGCTGATCTGGTCGGCGGCGCAACAGCATCCGCTGCAGGCGCTCAAGTTCTCCAATCCCTCGATCGAGCTTGTCGGCGGCGCCCGGATTTCGACTTGCGCGGCGCTCATGGTGGTCGCGACCATCTTGGTCTATGGCGGATTGTTCGCGTTCCTGCGCTTCGGGCGGTGGGGGGTGCGGCTGCGCGCGGGCGGGCAGAACCCCCTGCTCGCGGCACAGCGCGGCATCAATCTCAACGCGATCTATGCGCTCGCCTGGGGCCTTTCGACCCTGACCGGATCGATTGCAGGCATGCTGATCGCGCTCGATTCCGGGCTCGACCAAACCATGGTCGTCATCGGACTCAAGGCGTTCGCGCCGGCGCTGGTCGGCGGCCTCGACAGCCTCGTCGGCGCGCTCGCCGGCGCGATCATCGTCGCCGGCGCCGAGGTCCTCGCCATCCACTATATCGATCCGCTGCTCTCCGACGTGGTGCCGTTCCTGGTGCTCATCGCCACCCTGATCGTGCGCCCGTGGGGGCTGTTCGGCACGCGCGAGGAGCTCGACCGTGTCTAGGCAACCGCGCGCCAGCGGCTATTTCCGCACCGGTTACGAGCAGGACCTCGCGCTGATCGGAACGCGGCTCGAACGCAGGAGCCTCGGCGTTTTCGTTATCGCGCTGCTGGCGTTCCCGCTCATCGCCTCTCCGTTCCAGCTCGATCTCGCCTGCCAAGTCTTTCTCGCCTGCGTCGGCTCCCTCTCCCTGATGCTGCTGACCGGTTATGCCGGCCAGATCTCGCTCGGACACGCCGGCCTCATCGCGGCGGGCGCGTTCACGGTCGGAATCCTGTTCCGCGAGACGAATGCGCCCTTCTGGATTACGCTACCCGCGGCCGCCCTGGTCGGAGCGCTGCTCGGTGTCATCTTCGGACTGCCGTCGTTGCGCCTGCGCGGGCTCTATCTGGCGGTGAGCACGCTGGCGCTGCATTTCGTGGTGATCTATCTCGGCGGCGAGTACGAATCGCGACGCGGCTTCTCGACCGGCATCGTCGTCGATCCGCCCAGGCTCGGCAGCGTTTCCATCAGCGATGGCCGCGCTTGGTACTTCATTCTGCTGGCGGCGGCGGCGGCGACGCTGCTAGTCTGCCTCAATCTTCTGCGCGCGCGCACCGGCCGGGCCTGGCGCGCCATTTGCGCGCATGAGACCGTGGCCGAGGCGCTCGGCATCGGCATCGCCGGCTACAAGCTCCTGGCCTTCGTGATCAGCTCCGCCGTCACCGCGGTTGCCGGTGCGCTGTTCGCCTATTACCGCGGCTTCGTCTCGGTCGAGGCCTTCTCGCTCTTCCTCACCATCCAATATCTCGCGATGGTGATCATCGGCGGCATGGGCTCGTTGCTCGGGGCGCTCCTCGGCGCGACCTTCGTCACCATCTTTCCCTACATCATCGAAATCGGTCTGCTCGCGCTGCCGGGTGCGCAACGCTATGCGAGCTTGCTGTTCGCGGTGAACTACGCCGCCTTCGGGCTGGTCATGATCCTGTTCCTGATTTTCGAGCCGCTCGGTCTGGTTGGAATTTGGCGTCGCATCCAAAGTTATTTCCTGCTCTGGCCGTTCAGGCACCGCCCGGCGTCGGGATCGCGCAGATGACCAACACGCTGTTGACGATCGAGAAGCTCGAAGTGGTCTATCACCGCGCCGTAACCGCCGTGCAGGGCATCACGCTCGCGGTGGACACGGGACGGATCGTTGCGCTGTTGGGAACGAACGGCGCCGGCAAGACCACGACTTTGCGGGCGATCTCGGGGTTCCTCGGCCTCGACGACGCGCGCGTCACCGAAGGCGCGATCAACTTCAAGGGCGAGCGCATCGAGAACCGGCTGCCGCACGAGAACACCCGGCGCGGCATCGTGCTGGTGCCCGAACGCGACAAGGTGTTCCCCAATCTCACCGTGGCCGAGAACCTCGTCGTGCCGGTTCCGCGCGGCACCACGGCGATCGAGCGCCGGCGGCGCGAGGCGCTGGTCTACCAGTTCTTTCCCCAGCTCGGCGCGCTGCGCAACCGCATCGGCGGCCTCCTTTCCGGCGGCGAGCGGCAGATGCTGGCACTCGCGAGCGCCCTCGTGTGCCGGCCTGAACTGCTGCTGGTCGACGAGCTCTCGCTCGGCCTCGCGCCGGTGGTGGTGGACGATTTGTTGCGCCGGCTTGCCGAGATCCGGCGCGAACTCGGCATCACCATCCTCATCGTGGAGCAGAGCGCGACGGTGGCGCTTGAGATCGCCGACTACGGCTACGTCATGGAGAACGGGCGGATCGTGCTCGACGGTACGGCCGAGCGCCTGCGCCGCCACCCGGACATCCAGGAATTCTATCTCGGCCTCAAGAGCGGCGAGCGCAGGAGCTATCGCGAGGTGAAGCAATATCGCCGCAGCCGGAGATGGTATGGCTGAGCTCGAGATCGACCGCCTCACTTTGCGCTTCGGCGGCCTCACCGTGCTCGACGGCGTGTCGCTCGCGGTGGCGGCGGGCGAGCTGTTCGCGCTGATCGGTCCGAACGGCGCCGGCAAGACCAGCGTGCTCAATTGCGTGAGCGGCATCTACCGCGGTCAGGGGGAGATCCGTTTTCGTGGCGACCCTATCGCCGGCCGCGCGCCGCACGAGATCGCCCGGCTCGGGCTCGCGCGCACGTTCCAGCATGGCGAATTGTTTGCGCAGATGTCGGTGCTCGACAACCTCCTGACCGGTCGGCACGCGCGCATCCGCACCAATCCCTTGGCAGAGATGTTTTTCCTCCCGGGCGTGCGCCGCGAGGAGGTGCGCCACCGGGCAGCCGTCGAGCGCATCATCGAATTCGTCGAGCTCGAACGCTACCGTCACGCCAGCGTCGCCGGTCTTCCCTTCGGCATCCAAAAGCTCGTCGATTTTGCGCGCGCGCTCGCGCTTGAGCCGACGATTCTGATGCTCGATGAGCCCTCCGCGGGGCTCAACCGCGACGAGCGTGAGGATCTGGCGCGATTCATCCTGCGCATCAAATATGAGCTCGGCATCACCATGATCTGGATCGAGCACGACCTCGAGATGGTGGCCGATCTCGCCGACCGCATCCACGTGCTCGATTACGGGCGAACGTTGGCCGAAGGCGCGCCCGGCGACGTCTTGAAAGATCCGCGCGTCATCGCCGCCTATATCGGCACGGCCGCGGCGGCGCTGTGAAGCATCATGCGACCGACACTCGCGGAGTCTCAGCCCCGACGTGTGGGCCCGGCGTTCCTGTAGACAAACAGCCAGCGCGGACGACCCCGCCCCGCACCGAGCGCGCTCAACCTCGCTTGATGAACGTACCGTCCTTCAACTCCGCGAATGCGCGCTCAAGTTCGGCCTGCGTGTTCATCACGATCGGGCCATACCAGGCTACCGGCTCCTCGATCGGCTTGCCGGAGACCAACAGGAACCGCATTCCTTCCTCGCCGGCCTGCACGGTGATCTCGTCCCCGCTATCGAACAGCACCAGCGATCGATTTCCCGTTCGCTCGCGGATCAGCGCTTCGCCTCCGTCGGCGGTTTTTTCCGTCAGCACTCCGAACGGCTGCGACGCCGAGCTGAACGTCCCGGAGCCCTCGAACACATAGGCGAAGGCGTGCCGCCCGGTCTCGACCGGCAGCGTCTTGCGCCGGCCTGGCGGGACGGAGATGTCGAGATACCGCGGGTCGGCGGCAACCCCCTCGACCGGACCGCGCCGACCCCAGAAGTCTCCGCAGACAACCCTGATGCGGGTGCCGTCATCGTCGACGATCTCCGGAATTTCAGCGGCCTTGATGTCCTGGTAGCGCGGCGCCGTCATCTTTAGGGATGACGGCAGGTTCGCCCAGAGCTGGAAGCCGTGCATTTTCCCTTGGCTGTCTCCTTGCGGCATTTCCTGGTGCAGAATCCCGCTTCCGGCGGTCATCCACTGCACGTCGCCGGCGCCGAGCTTGCCCCGATTTCCCAGACTGTCGCCATGATCGACGCTTCCGGCCAGGACATACGTGATGGTCTCGATGCCGCGGTGCGGATGCCACGGAAATCCTGCGCGATAGTCTTCAGGACGATCGTTGCGGAAGTCGTCGAGCAGGAGGAATGGATCGAATTCGCCCGTATCCCCGAAGCCGAAGGCGCGACGCAGCCTCACGCCCGCGCCTTCAATCGTGGGTTTGGACTCGATGATGCGTTTCACCGGCCGAATGGACATGATGGTTTGACCTCCTGCAGCGTGTTCGTTGTGTTGACGGCACAGTCTCCGATCGCACCCCTAGGCGGCAGCCTCTCGGGCAAAGGACCGGCCTACCGTCGTCGCGAACTGATCGATGAAAGCCTTGAGAAATCCTCGCGTCGTCTCATCGGCGATGGTCCCGTTTGAGTCCAGCAGACCCGGCTTAAAAGAGATGTAGGCTTCCCCGCCCATGACAAGGGCACCCAGGGTTCCAAGCACCTGTCGCAGGTGCAATTGCGCCACGGCCGTTCCGAGCGCGCCGGGCGATGTTCCGGTAATGGCCGCGGGCTTTCCGCTCCACGAGTTCTGGCCATAGGGTCGCGCGCCCCAGTCGATCGCGTTCTTGAGCACGGCGGGAATGGAGCGATTGTGCTTCGGCGTCACGAACAGCAGCGCATCGGCCGCTGCGATCTCCGACTTGAACCGGACGACGCTCGGCGGCAGCTCGCCTTCGAGGTCCTGGTTATAGAGGGGCAGGTCCTCGATCGAGACGAAATGGAAGCCCAATTGACCTTCTGCCAGCCCCGCGAGCGCCTGCGCGAGCTTGCGATTGATGGACTCGCGGCGATTGCTGCCGACGATGACGGCGACCTTGACCTTTGCCATGGCGGGCCTACCTTGGTTACCGTTTGATACCAAGGCTAGATAGATGCCCAAGCGGCGACGGCAAGAAGGCACATCGCTGATACCGAGTAACCTGCACGTGCCCGAGGATTGCCGCGCCGTCAGCGAGGTGCTCGCGCGCGTCGGCGACAAATGGACAGTGCTGGTCGTCAGCACCCTGGGGGACGGACCGAAACGGTTCAACGAGCTGCGCCGGGCGCTCGGCAGCATTTCGCAACGAATGCTGACCTTGACGCTGAGATCTCTGGAGCGCGACGGCCTCGTGACACGCACGGTCTTCCCGACCATTCCGCCACGCGTCGACTACGCACTGACGAAGCTCGGACATTCATTGCTCGAGCCCGTGAGCAGCCTCGGCCTATGGGCCCGGCAAAACCGCTCGGCCATTCACGATGCACGGCGGCGATTCGATGGCGCGCAGACTAAGACGTGATCCTTTTAGAGGGTCTCTCTCGCTCCTGCGCTGTCATGCCCCGCGAAAGCGGGGCATCGAGTAATCACGGAGAATCTTGTGGTTACTGGATCGCCCGCTTTTCGCGGGCGATGACGACAGAGTTCAAGCAAAATCATGACGCTTTAACCCATCGCGGCACGGAAAACTTGGGGCGCGCGCGAGCGGTCAAGACGCTACGATACGCG
>JAFAHL010000544.1 GCA_019237215.1 Hyphomicrobiales bacterium
GCGCGAACGACGGATTCATAGAGCGAGTAGGGGCTGGTCACCGCCCGTGCCCATTTGGCCACCGGCTCGACCATGCGCTCGATGCCGCCCACCGTGAGGCCGGTGTACCACTGCTGTTCGATGTCGAGATCGGGGTTTTCGCCGAGCGACTGGGATTCGCCCGACATGACCACCATCGGCACCTCGTTTTGCAAGGCGCCGTGCACACCCATGAGTCCCTGGAGCATGCCAACCCCGGCGTGCAGCAGCACCGCCTGCGGCCGGCCGGTGATCAGGGTGTAGCCGGTCGCCATGTTGACGGCGAGCGCCTCGTGCCATGACTCGACGAAGGTCGGGCCCGCCTTGTTCTCGAGCTTCTGGCGCGCCAGCGCTTCCCATACCGGCGACCATTCCGAGCCCGGCGACGACATGATGTAGTCGATCCTGAGCTTGCGAAACGCCTCGAGGATCGCCTCGCCCCCGTCGAGATAGTTCTTCATCTTGTCCTCGCTTGCACGATTGCGTGGCGCATACCAACACCGAATTTGGCGGCCGGCAAGCCGACATGGGCGGCGCGCGGGCGGGATCTTGCATCGCCCGCTTCGCGCCAACACGGCGGACGCGGATTGACATTTGACCGGCCTCGCCGCATCAGCGAGACGTTTTGCCCGCCATGAGGCCGCAAGCGAGAAGACTTCACGCCAGGACGTCGTCATGAAACCAGCACGCAAGACGCTGCGCCGCCCCGATGAGCTCGTCGCAGCCGGATTGATTGCACACGAGCGCCGCGGCGAGATCGAAGCGGTGGCCGCGCGCTACGCGCTGGCGCTGACCGCGGAGGTGGCCGAGCTCATCGATCCCGCCGATCCGCGCGATCCCATTGCGCGGCAGTTCGTTCCCGCGGCGGCGGAACTCGACGCCAGGCCCGAGGAGATGGCCGACCCGATCGGAGATGATGCCCACAGCCCGCTCGAGGGCATCGTGCACCGCTATCCCGACCGCGTGCTGCTCAAGCCCGTCCACGTTTGCGCGGCCTATTGCCGCTTTTGTTTCCGGCGCGAGGTCGTTGGGCGCGCTCGCGCGCTGTCGCGCGCGCAGCTCGACGCCGCCATGACTTACATCCGCGCCCATTCCCAGATCTGGGAGGTGATCCTTACCGGCGGCGATCCGCTCGTGCTCTCGCCGCGACGTCTCGGGCAAATCGTCGACATGCTCGCGGCGATCGACCACGTCAAGGTGATCCGCGTGCACACGCGCGTGCCCGTGGTGGCGCCCGCGCGGGTGACGGCGGCGCTCGTGCGCGCGCTGCGTGCGCCGGGCAAGGCGACCTACGTGGTGCTGCACGCAAACCATGCGCGCGAGCTCACGCTTGAGGCGCGCGCGGCTTGCGCGCGCCTCATCGATGCCGGCATCCCCATGCTGAGCCAGACGGTGCTGTTGCGCGGCGTCAACGAGGAGGCGGCGGCGCTCGGCGAATTGATGCGCGCGTTGGTCGAATGCCGGATCAAGCCCTACTACCTCCACCACGGCGATCTCGCGCCCGGCACCGCGCAGTGGCGCACCGGCATCGAAGAAGGTCAGGCGCTGATGCGTGCGCTCCATGGCCGGCTCTCCGGCCTGTGCCAACCGACTTACGTGCTCGACATCCCCGGTGGCCACGGCAAATCGCCGATCGGGCCGAATTATCTAGCCCGCGTCGGCGGCACGAACGGTGCGTTGCGCTACGAGGTCGAGGACTTCAACGGCCGCCGCCACGCTTATCCGCCGGCGCGGCGCGAAAGCTCCCTGTAAAGAACGGGGTTTCGCGTCCGCAAGAAACGTCGTCCTCACCACCACCAACCGCCGCTGCCGCACCACACATCGCAGGTGTTGCGACGATAGAAGTTATAAAAGCGCGCAGCGACGCAACGACCGTTCCAGTCGCCGGCGATGAGGCGGATGCGTTCGCCCGCGGCCCAGCTGAAACACGACGGCGTGCGCGCCGTGAAGCGGGTGCCGTTGATGATGAAATTGCCACTGTAGGGGGGCTGCACGACCTCGATCACGTGCTGCTCGGGCGGCAGAGAGTACCGGTACTGGTAGTAATACTGGTAGTGCCCCGGGCGAGAGTAGTCCTCCTCCTCCGCAAGCGTCGGCGCGCATACCAACATGGCCAACGCGAACGCCGACATCCATTTGAGCATTTTTTGCCTCCCCGCTAGTGTCCCGATTCCGAAGTGCGCAAGCCCGTGCCGCACGCTCTCGTGCGAACTTCGGAATCAAAGGGACACTAGCAAACTTACGACTCTAGTGTGGGTTTTGGATTTGAAGTTCCTAGGCGAACTCGCTGCAAATCCGTAGGAACTTCAAATCCACCACACTAGCGGCACTCGAAAGGATAGAGGCGATCTTCCGCACTGCCAAGTGAATGCCAAGAGACCCATCATTGCAGTTTTGGCGGCGCGCAAGGGCAAACCGTACGTCTACGGCCTTGCATTTACGTTCAGCGCCTACGTGCTCTATGATCTCGCCCGTCTTCGGCAGTGGGACGTTCAGGGAGGGCTTCTTTCCGGACTCTTTCTGCTCGCGACCGTCACCGCGCTGATCGCGGTGTGGGGACTGTACCGGGGCTAGACAACCACTCGAGGAGCTCAACCATGTCGAGGCTTGCTTGGATCGTCCTGTTCGCAACGCTGACGGCCGCGCCTGCGGCGGCGCAACAGGGTGCGATCCCCGACCTTCGCGGCACCTGGAAAGGCGAGAGCGAGTCGATCATCCTCGGGGAGGGCAATCCGCATCATGCTGCGCCGCCGTCGGCCGAGCCGCGGCTCAACAGCGTCGCCTTCACAATGACCGTCGACAAGCAGGATGGCCGCCGTTTCTCCGGCACGTTTTCCTCGGCGCGCGCCGACGACAAATTCGTCGCCGTGATCTCGCGCAACAACACGATTCTGCTGGTCGACGACGATGGCTACACCGTCGGGTCGATCTTGGCGCCGAACCGCATCGAGCTTTGCTACATGCACCTGTCGCAGGCGACCCGCCTTGCGTCCTGTGCCGAGATGACCAAACAGCCG
>JAFAHL010000287.1 GCA_019237215.1 Hyphomicrobiales bacterium
TCACCGCTCGCGGCCGAGGCGGCTTTGCCGCTCTCCCGCGCTGCTTCCTTGACGTCGCGCGCCGTCTCGCGCGCCGTCTCCCGAACCGTATCCCTGATCGTGCCGGATGTGCTGGACGATGTGCTGGACATGGACGTGCTCCACTCTTAACCGTGAGATATTCCTCGTGCCCGCAACGGCGCGCAAGGGAAAAAGTTCCGCTGCGGCGCGGCCCACGCGCTCGTCAGTCCGGCAGTTTACTCTCGTCCGGCGGAAATAGGTGCGTCATCGTGACCAGGAAGACGACGGTGAGCGGCACCGCGAGAAAAGCCCCCATCGGACCCCACAGCCAGGCCCAGAAGGCGATCGCCAGCAGAACCGCGAGCGGATTGAGCGTGAGCCGGCGGCCCAGCACGGTCGGCGTGATGAACTGGCCTTCGACCGTCGCCAGCGCGACGAATGCCGCCGGCGGCACGAGCGCGTAGCCGAGCGAGGGGAACGTCACCAGTCCAACGCCCAGCAGGATCACCGTCATGCAGGCCGCGCCGATATAGGGAATGAAATTGAGCACCGTGGCCATAAGGCCGAAGATGATCGGGCTCGGAAAGCCGAAAAGCCATGCGCCGAGCGCGACCACGACCCCCAGGCCGCAATTGATGATCGTGACGATGGCGACGTAGGCCGCGAGATGATCCTCGATGTCGTTGCTGATACGGATGAAGCGGAGCTTGGCATCGCGGGTGGTGAAGAACGACACCATGTATCTGCGGAAATCCATCTGCGTGGCGAGAAAGAAGATCAACGTCACGAAGAACAGGGTGACCTGAACCACCGCCGGCGTAACGAAGGCGACCACCGGGGTGACGATGCCCCACTGCGACGGTTCGACGGCGACGGTATTGCCCGACGGCAGCAACACCTCCTGCAACTCGCGTACCGCGGCCAAGGGGCGGTCGAGCACGTAAAGCTTCTGCTTGATCGTCGCGCCGATCTCCGGCGCCCGGGCGATCCACTCGGCGAGCGGGCTGGCGATGAGAGGCACGGCGGCCCCGGCGGCGGCGAGCAGCACGGCACCGAGAGCGAGCGCCGTCATCCAGGGCGAGATCCGATGGCGCGCGGCCGCTTTGACGATCGGCGCCAGCGTGGTGCCGATCACCAGCGCCGCCGCCACCGGCAGCAGCAGCGGACGGGAAAAAAAGAGGCAGGCCACCAGCAGCAGAACGAAAATTCCGACGGTTGCGATCTGCGCGGCCGGCGTCCAGACGTCCTCGCGCGACTCGGGCGGCTCCGGATCCTTGACGCTGAACGCGTTGTCCTGCTCGCGGCGGGCGCGGAATAACTCCACTTTGCAGCTCCACAATCCGGTGGGACCCTCTCGCGGGACTCAACGCCACATCGCCGGCCTAAGTTCCCGCCGCGCGCCGCATGCTCGGCCCGCAACGCCGGCGTCACCTCCGATTGCGCCGGCGGCGCGGGTCTTTTCCCCTCTCGGGCGATCTGCTAGGAAGCGCTGAATGATGGCGCGCGTTGCATTCGCTGCTTTGTTCGGGCCGGCTGCTCGGCGAATAATTATGGGCCCGGCCGCCGCCTGACTTGTCCGTCGGCGGGACCGGGATTGCGTCGCCGAGCCATTGTTGCCATCCAATTCCAAGCAGACCGCCACGATCATGACCGCCGCCGCCCGCGACTACAGCGAGACTCTATTTCTACCCAAGACCGATTTTCCCATGCGCGCCGGGCTGCCGCGCATGGAGCCCGAGATCCTCGCTCGCTGGCAGAAGCTCGACCTCTACCAACGGCTGCGGGCGGCCGCGCGCGGGCGCGCCAAATTCATCCTCCACGACGGCCCGCCCTACGCCAACGGCAACATCCACATCGGCCACGCGCTCAACAAGATCCTCAAGGACGTGGTGACGCGAAGCCAGCAGATGCTCGGCTGCGATTCCAATTACGTGCCGGGCTGGGACTGCCACGGCTTGCCGATAGAATGGAAGATCGAAGAGGAATTCTACCGCTCCAGGAACAAGCAGAAGCCGAACCTCTCCGATCCGAAGGCGATGATCGCGTTCCGCAAGGAGTGCCGCGCCTACGCGCAGCACTGGCTCGAGGTGCAGCGCGAGGAGTTCGAGCGGCTCGGCGTGGAGGGCGATTGGGCGCATCCCTACACGACCATGGATTTTCCCGCCGAGGCGCAGATCGCGCGCGAAATCATGAAATTCGCGCACAACGGCACGCTCTATCGCGGCTCCAAGCCGGTGATGTGGTCGGTGGTGGAGAAGACCGCGCTGGCGGAGGCCGAGATCGAGTACGAGGACTACGTCTCCGACCAGGTGTGGGTGAAGTTTCCGGTGCG
>JAFAHL010000565.1 GCA_019237215.1 Hyphomicrobiales bacterium
CGACAGCGTGATCGTCACCGGCACGACGACGTCGGGCTGCGTGCGCGCGACCGTGCTCGACGCCTTCAGCCTCAACTACCGGATCGCGCTGGCCGAGGAGGGTTGCTTCGACCGCTCGCAGGCGAGCCACGCCATCAACCTTTGCGACATGAACGCCAAATATGCCGACGTGGTGAAGACGTCAGAGGTGCTCGCTTACTTCGATAGCCTCCCCAGCGGCATGTTCGACCTGCCGAAGGGGTCGCCGGCACCCGCACCGAAGCCGCGACTCGCTGCGAACATGTGAATGCAGGCAGGGGAGCGAGCGCCGCGAGCTGACCATCAACGCTGCGAATCTGGGACGAGCTGCGGCGCGAACAATCCTTGTGCCGCAGCGAGTCCTTGCGGGACGCGAAGTGCGACCTTGCGCGACCGACGGCCTGCGCCGACACGGAGCTCTCACGTATCAGGTTGGTGTAAAAAACGCGCGGTAACAGCCAAGCCTTTGAAGCCTTCAATCCGAAACGCGCGCCACACGGACTATGCAAGTCCGTTGGAAACGTGCTATCCGGTTTTTAGACCGCCATCGGGAATCCTCTGAATGCAGCGAGGAGCACCATGGTCGTGCACGAGCTCGGAATCAGTACCAAATCGCGCTCTAGTCCCGGCGTAAGTCGCCGCGAGCTGCTATTAACGACTGCTATCTCACTCATATTTTCGACGACCTCCGCTTCGGCGTTGGACGTGAAGGGCAGCTTGCCCTGGGCCCCAAATGCCGGCAGTCCGCCGGCACCAGTGCAGCCGGGACCTTGGGCGTATTTCACGGCGGAGGAAGGCGCAGCCATCGAAGTGCTCGTCGACCGGCTGATCCCGCCGGACGCGCAGACACCGGGCGGCAAGGATGCCGGATGTGCGGTCTTCATCGACCGACAACTTGCGGGACCGTACGGGAGGGCCGAGGGGTTGTACATGCGCGGGCCCTTCGCCGACGGAACACCCCAACAGGGCGATCAGTCTCCATTGACCCCGGCGGCGCGGTACCGGCAGGGGCTGGCCGCGCTCGACAAGTATTGCCGCAGCAAATACGCGGGAAAGTCATTCGTTCAGCTTCCCGATGGCGACAAGGACAAATTGCTCTCCGGGCTGGAGAAGGGCGAAGTTCAGCTTGAAGGTACGAGCGGGCGGGCATTCTTCGAACAGCTGCTGCAGAATACCCAGGAGGGATTTTTCGCTGACCCCGTATACGGCGGGAATCGCGATATGGCCGGCTGGAAGATGATCGGATATCCCGGCGCGCGCTACGACTACCGGGACTGGGTCGAACGGCACAATGAACGTTATCCATTGCCGCCGGTCAGCATCGGCGGCCGACCGGATTGGGTTCGAAAAGCAGGCTGAACTTGGTCACGCCGGGGGCCGACGATGGCACGCAAACTGCCCGCAACTGACGTAGTGATTGTCGGGCTGGGCTGGACCGGTTCGATTCTAGCGCACGAACTGGCCGCGACCGGGCTGAGCGTCGTAGCCATCGAGCGCGGCCCCTGGCGTGACACTGCGACCGATTTCCCACCCGCCTATGCGCAAGACGAGTTGCGCTACCACATCCGCCACGACCTGTTCCTTCGACCCGCGCAGGTCACGATGACTTTCCGCCATAACGCCAGGGAGACGGCGCTGCCAATCCGCAGCTGGGGCTCCTTCATGCCGCCGAATGGGGTTGGCGGCGGAGGCGTGCATTGGAATGCGGAGACTTGGCGCTTTCTGCCCAGCGACTTCCAGCTGAAAACACACCTGACCCAGCGCTACGGCGAAAAATTCTTGCCCGCGGACATGACGATCCAGGACTGGGGCGTCACCTATGACGAGCTCGAGCCCCATTACGACAAGTTCGAGTATCTTTGCGGCACATCCGGCACAGCCGGCAACATCAAGGGCCAGATCAAGGCGGGCGGCAATCCCTTCGAGGGTTCCCGCTCACGCGAGTATCCGACGCCGGCGCAGAAGCAGCCCTACGGACCGACGCTGTTCGCGCAAGCTGCTGCGGCGATGGGTTACAAGCCCTTCCCTCAGCCATCCGGAAACCTGTCCCAGGCCTACACCAACCCGCTCGGAGTCACTCTCGGGCCTTGTACGTACTGCGGGTTCTGCGAATGGTTCGGTTGTGGCAATTACTCGAAAGCCAGCCCGCAGACCACCATTCTACCCGTACTCGTGCGCTTCCCCAACTTCGAAGCGCGCACGCAGTGCGAGGTGTTGAAGATCAACCTGGATAAATCAGGAAAGCGCGCCACCGGCGTCACCTACGTTGACACCAGCGGCAATGAATGGGAGCAGCCAGCCGACCTCGTGCTGCTCTGTGCCTTTCAATTGTTCAACGTCCAGCTGCTTCTGCTCTCTGGAATCGGCAAGCCCTACGATCCGAACTCCGGCGAGGGCGTGATCGGGCGCAATTATTCGTATCAGGTTACGTCGAGCGTGGACGCCTACTTCGACAACAAGATCTTCAATCCGTTCATCGCCTCGGGCTCTATCGGGATGTGCATCGACGAGTTCAACGGCGACAATTTCGATCACGGGCCGCATGGTTTCGTCGGTGGAGGTTATCTGGGCGCGGTGCAGACCAACGGCCGACCGCTCCAGAGCACAAGGACACCGAAGGGAACCCCGCGATGGGGGCGCGAATGGAAGCAGGCGGTGGCGAAGAACTATTTAAGCAGTTACCAAGCGGTCACTCACGGCGGCTGCTGCAGTTACCGCGACGCCTATTTTGATCTCGATCCGACTTATACCGACCGGTTCGGCCGCAAGCTCATGCGGATCACATTCGATTTCCACGAGAACGAACTCAAGATGTCGCAATACCTGACGGACCGCCTGGCCGAGGTCGTGCAAAAGATGGGGCCGCGGCAGTTCGAGAAGAAGCCACGCACGGGCCCCTACGACGTGGCGATATACCAGACGACACATACCTGCGGCGGTGCGATCATGGGCGCCGATCCCAAGAGCAGCGCGTTGAACCGCTATCTGCAGAGCTGGGACGTATCCAACCTGTTCGTCATGGGTGCTACCGCCTTCCCGCAGAATGCCGGTTACAATCCCACGGATACCGTAGGCGCCCTCGCCTATTGGGCCGCCAATGCCATCGTAAACCAGTACCTGAAGAGTCCTGGCCCGCTCGTGCAGGCCTGACAGCGAGCGACCGGCGAGGTATCGGTATGAGAGTTCGCTGCCTCGTAACTCTAGCGCTTGTGGCCTGGATGACCGGCGCAATTACCGCGCGGTCAGCGGAAGACGGCCAGGCGTTTGAACAGATCGAGCGCGGCCGGTACCTCGCCGTGGTCGGCGATTGCATCGCGTGCCACACCGCGCCAGGCGGCAAACCGTTTGCCGGCGGCGCTGCGCTGGAGACGCCGTTCGGAACGCTGCTCGGCCCGAATATAACTCCCGACGTTGCGACCGGACTCGGCAACTGGTCGGAAGAGGACTTCTGGCGGACCCTGCATGAGGGCATTGGCAAAAACGGGGTCCGCCTGTACCCGGCGATGCCGTATCCCGCCTACACGAAGGTCACCCGCGAGGACGCATCCGCGATCTGGGCCTATCTGCGCACGCTCGAAGCGGTGCGCAACGAGGTTCGACCGAACCAGTTGGAGTTCCCGTTCAACCTTCGGCGCCCGGCAACATCCACCTGGGATCTGATCAATTTCAGGCCGAGCGTGTTCCGACCCGATCCGACCAAGTCGGAGACTTGGAATCGCGGCGCCTATCTGGTCGAGGGTCTCGGCCATTGCGGAACCTGTCACACACCGAAAAACATCACCGGCGGTGATCAGGACCGCCAGGCCCTGCAGGGGGCGCTGCTGCAGGATTGGTATGCGCCCGATGTGACGCCTGATCTGCGTACCGGCATCGGCAGCTGGTCCGCGGAGGAGATCGTCCGTTATCTGAAGACCGGCGCCAACTCCTTCGACATCGCATCGGGACCGATGGCCGAAGTTGTCGAGAACTCGACGTCCCACATGACCGATGCCGATCTGATTGCGATCGCAACCTATCTCAAGGACAGCGCCCCCCGGAATGCGGCTGCAGTCACTGCGCTATCAGCCGAAGATCGGCGCATGGTCGCAGGGAGGGCGATTTATGAGGACCGCTGCACTCCGTGTCACGATTCCGTTGGCGCCGGCGTCTCGACCCTGTTCCCGCGCCTCGCGAACGCACCTCTGGTGCAGGCCACTGATCCGACATCGTTGATCCGCGTTGTGCTCATCGGCAGCCGCGCCGGCGCCACTGCAGCCGCCCCGACCGCCCCAGCGATGCCGGCCTTCGGCTGGAACCTCGGCGACCAGGAGATTGCCGATGTGCTGACCTACGTCCGCAATGCGTGGGGTAACGCGGCGCAGCCGGTTCAACCTGCAGATGTTGCCAAGCTACGGGGCCGGCTGCAGCGCAACGCGGCGGGCGGCGGGTAAGTGGCACACCGAAGCACGATCGATCAGCTGAGCTTAATCTTGCCGTCCAATCTTGCTAACGCTTTCGTTTTTCATGCGATCCTCCACACCACGGCGGTGTTGCGGCCTAACGGCCGATGGTCGCTTGAACACACAACCGTATTGTGACCTGATAGAGCCCGCAATCGGTTCGATGAACTGCCGACATCTCGCACGAGGGTCAAGCAGCGGAGGGCTCGCGTGTCACAATCGGCGCAAGCGGTCGCCGACCATTACAAGAAACGCGCTCTCGGCGACGCCATCCTGGCGGCGCTGAAAGCGGCGGGAAAAGACATCGAGCGCTTGACGCCAGACGATCTTGCGCCCGTCGACGAATTCCATTCGGGCGGGCGCAACGCGACGGTACGGCTCGCGCAGCTCGCCGGAATCACCGGCTCCGAGCGCGTGCTCGACGTCGGCTGCGGCATCGGCGGGCCCTCGCGCTACCTCGCGAGCAAGTTCGGCTGCCGAGTGACCGGCCTCGATCTCACGCAAGAATTCGTCGCGCTCGCCGGAATGCTCGCGCAACGCACCGGGCTCGCCGACAAGGTGACCTACCGCCAGGGTGACGCGCTCGCCATGCCGTTTGCCGACGCGAGCTTCGATCTCGTGTGGTCGCAGAATGCAGCCATGAATATCGCCGACCGCGACCGGCTCTACGGCGAGATGCGTCGCGTGCTGACGCCGGCCGGACGGCTCGCGTTCCAGGACGTCGCGGCGGGGCCGAGCGGCGACCCGCATTACCCCACGCCGTGGGCAAACGACAAAAGCATCAGTTTCCTGTTTGCGCCGCAGTCGACGCGGGCCGCGCTCGAGCGCATCGGCTTCCGCGTCCTCGCCTGGCACGATTCAACGCAGGAGGCGCTGGAGCAACAGCTTGCGCGCGCCAAGGCGCTCGAGGGCGGATCACTGCCACCGCTCGGCCTCCACATCCTGATCGGGGAGGCTTACCCGGCGGTGACAAAGAACATGCTGCGCAGTCTGCAAGAGCAAAGGATCGCCCTTCTCAACGCGGTGCTCGAGCGGGTCTAGCGCCGGATCGGTTTTGCCTCACGGCCTCGCAGCGGCCAGCACAAGACCGCGCGATCGGTCTCCTCCACCCGAATTGCTGTCGTGATGTTGCGCTGGCGCACGGGCGCGATCTACCGCGATTCCATCTCGCCGTCCGCCCATCAAGCGCGCGGCGCTCACCTGCCAGGCTCACCCGGCTTGTCGAGCGCACCGCCGCCTTCGGCCCAATCCTTGAACGCGCCGAGATTGTAGACCTCGCCGTAGCCCATGTCTTTGAGCACCTTGCCGCTCAAGGCCGAGCGACCGCCGGAGGCGCAATAGAGAATGACGGTTTTGTCCTTGGCGAAATTCTTGTCGTGGTAGGGCGACTCGGGATCGGCGCGAAACTCCAGCATGCCGCGCGAGACGTTCACGGCGCCGGCAACCTTGCCGCTTTTTTCCACTTCCGGAGCGTCGCGCACGTCGACTACCAAGGTGTTGCCCTTGGCGATCATCTCGCGCGCCTGCGCCGGCGTGATCCGCGGCACCGCCGCGTTGGCGGCTTCCATCATCTGCTTGACGCTTGTGGCCATGGCGCCCTCCTCTCTCCGGCGTTCACGCCCGTCGCCTGCGGGTGCGCTCCCGCAGCCTCAGGACTGCGCCGAAGATATCACGGCTCGCACGCCACTGCAGCGGCATCCGAAAAGCCGCGAGGCTCAACCATCGGCGACCCGCCTCGATCGCGCCGGGGGCGACCGAGCGCACGTCTTTACGCTTCGAGAGTGTTTCAAGACCGGACACGGCGTGCGCAATCATGCATTATCGCGTTCATCCGATTCCTCGGCGGCGGGTGACGACAAGGGTCGTGATCGGCGGGCCGGCAGGTGCGCGGCGGGAAGGCCACAGTGAGCGGAACGGGCAGGCGTTTTGGGCCTCGATTGTTGCTCTTGGCTTGCGCGCTCGCTTTGAGCGCCTGCGCCGGCGCAAGTCGCAGCCGCGAGGTCCGAGATCCTCGTCCGGAAAACTACAAGCCGGACATTCTCGCCATGCTGCACGTCTATCTGAGGGATCCGACCCAAATCCGCGACGCCGCCGCGTCCGAACCGACGCCTGTACTGGTTGGCACAACGAATCGGTACGTTGTCTGTCTTCGATTCAATGCCAAGAAAAGCAGCGGAGAATATGCGGGTCTGAAGCAGTACATGGCAATCTTTGTTGCCGGCAGGCTGGACCAGATGGTGGAGGCGAAGCCGGAGCAATGCGCCGCAGCCGACTACCAGCCATTCCCCGAGGCGGAAAAACTGACCCGATAACCGCGAGCCGGCTGGGACTGTCGCGTCTCGTTCGCTTCCAATCGGCGCACCTCATCGGGCTTGCTCTTGTTACGATTCGTGGATGTAATTTGCATCGACAGGAGCGGTACATGACGCACCGTCTGCGATTGGCCCTGCTCGGCGCGCTTGTCGTGAGCGCAATCTGGCCCGCGGCCGCGCAGCCGCAGAACTACCCGAACCGGACGATCACGTTCGTCGTGCCGTTCGCGGCGGGCGGCTTGACCGACGTTCCGG
>JAFAHL010000453.1 GCA_019237215.1 Hyphomicrobiales bacterium
TGCCGGCGTTGGTGATCTTCGGCGACGGCGTGGGGACGCGTTCTGAGGTAGGCCGATCGGAAATGTCTCTTCCCGACCCCGACGACGACACAAAGCACAACGTTGTCCGCTTGGGGACCGAGACCCTATTCGCCATCGCCGAGCAACTGCGCCGCATGTACGACGCCGATCTGCGCACCAAGCCTTCCGAGAAGCTCGAACGACTGATGCGACGGATCGAACGCGGCGAGGACGTTCCTTAGGCGAGCGCGGGCGCACCAGCAGGACAAATCATCTCGAGATCATCGCGCCATCTGTTGCGCGTCGTCGGGTTTGGCCGCAAGGCTTGGGATCCGCAAGGCTTGAGAACCGCAAGGCTTGGGGAAACGTCCGAGCAAGGCGTAGCGTGCGCACATGTCCCATAGCGAGATCGAAGCCGTTCGCGAATTGCTGCGCTCCAAGCCGAGACCCGCCGGCTTCGCCGAGCGACGCGAACGGCTGGATGCGATTGGTTCGGCCTATCCTCACGATTCCGACGTCAGCCTGGAGGTAACTGATGCCAACGGCGTTGCGGCCGAATGGTCGCTGGCGCCGGGCAGCGATCCTTCGAGAGTGCTCCTGTTTTTTCACGGCGGCGGGTATTGCTCGGGCTCGATCATGAGTCATCGCGGGATGGTAACCGCGGTCGGACGCGCGGCCGGCGTGCGCACCCTCGCCGTGGCCTACCGGCTCGCCCCCGAGCACCCGTTCCCTGCGGCGCTCGAAGATGCGCGCGCGGCCTATGGCTTCCTGCTCGATCACGGAATCGCGGCGCCGCACATCGCGCTCGGCGGCGACAGCGCGGGTGGCGGGCTTACCCTGGCGCTGATGACAAGCCTGCGCGACGCCGGCAAGCCGCTGCCCGGCTGCGCTTGGCTGGTGTCGCCTTGGGTCGATCTGCAGATGACCGGCGCCAGTCTCGCCGAGAAGGCCGACGTGGATCCGCTGATTTCGAAATCTTATCTCGAAGAACTGGCGTCGGCCTATCTCGCGGGTGCGGATGCGGCCAATCCGCTCGTCTCGCCGCTCAACGCCGATCTTGCCGGGCTTCCGCCGTTGCTTGTGCAGGTGGGGTCGGCCGAGACGCTGCTCGACGACGCGGTGCGGATCGCGCGGCGGGCCGGGGCTGCCGATGTACGTGTCAATCTCGAGATCTGGCCGCACATGATTCACGCCTGGCATTTGTGGGCCGCCCAGTTGGAAGAAGGCCGCCGCGCGATCGCGTGCACCGGCGCTTTTATTCGCGCGCGATCGTGAGCTCGCTCAGTGCGCGCCTGCGTTTTCCAGAATTCGCGCGATCTGCGAATAGCCGCGCGTGCGGGCATGTTGCAGCGCCGTGATGCCGTTCCGGTCGGGAAGGGTGACGTCGGCGCCGGCCTCGACCAAGGCCTCGACCGTGGCGGTGTGGTTGCGGCCGCCATTTCCGAGCACGACGGCCTCGAGCAAGGCGGTGCGGCCGAAATCGTTGACGTGGTTGAGCGGCGCCTTTGCCGCGATCAGCGCGCGCACGATCTCCACGTGCCCGCGGTGCGCGGCGGCGATCAGCGCAGTGTCGTTATGAGGACCGGTAATGGCGCGCGCGTCGCCGCCGCCCTCGAGCGCGAGCCGGAGCATTTCAAGGTCGTTGTTCACGGCCGCGATGGTGATGATGTCGTAGCGTTGGGCATCGAGCGCGTTCGCATTGGCGCCGAGCCGGATGAGGGCGCGCGCCGCCTCGTATTGGCGCAGAAACGCGGCGACGTGCAGCGGCGTGCGGCTGTTGGCGTCCTGGATGGTGGGCTTTTCGCCCTCGGCGATTAGCTGCTCGATCTCGGCGGCGCTGCCGCGCGCGGCGGCGTCGTGAAGCCCGGCATAGATGCGCAGCTCCCGCTCGCTCGGCGGAGTTTGCGCCCAGCTCGCGGTGCCGGCGAATTGGGCTGCGCCAACCGCCACGAGAGCAACTAAGCCAAAGCTTCGCGTCATGGCTGCATCGATCGCGGGGTGTCTGCCGGTCAATCGAGCTTTGCGCCCGACGATATCACGATCGCTCGCCGCTCCTGCGCTCCTCGATGTTGCAAAATCCTGCGGCAATCCGAATTTCCTCCCGGCGCCGAGTCCCCCCTAGACTCGAATTCAAGTCCGGCGATTTCAAGCCCGGATTGATCGCTCCAGCGGGCTTGTCCACGATCGGTTGGCCGCACCGCGGGCGTGGGCGATCAGCCCCGTCGCCGTTGCCGCGGGCCCAAGCGCGCGCCGATTCCCGGCATCGCGACCGGCTTAATCGGGCATGCGCAACACCGGCTTGATCGTCGTCCCTTGCGAGGAGTCCTGTGCCGCGCGATTGATCTCGGCAAGCGGGTAGAATGTCATCATCCGCTCGACCGGCATTTTGCCTTGCATGAGGAAATCGACCAGGGTGGGGATGAATTCCTGCGGGTGGCTCTCACCCTGGATCACGCCGCGCACGACCCGCCCGTACTGGAGGAACGGCATCTCGAACGAAACCTGCGTGCCGCTGCGCGCGCTGCCGAGAAGGACGCAGGTGCCGGCCGCCATCAGCACCTCCACCGCTTCGCGCAAGACGGCAGGCTGCGCGGACGTCTCGAGCGAGAAGCGCACGCCATCGCCGGTGATCCGGCGGATTTCCGCGACCACGTCGTTGCGGCTCCTGTGATCGATCGCGTGCGTGGCGCCGAGCGCACGCGCGAGCGCAAGGCGGGCATCGTGCACGTCGACGGCGATGATCGGATCGCAGCCGGCTATTTTGGCCGCCATCAGACCCGATAAGCCGACGGCCCCGACTCCGAATACCGCGAACGAATCCCCCGCCCTGGGCTGCATCGAGTTGAGCACCGCCCCGGCGCCGGTCTGCCCGCTGCAGGCGAATGGTCCCAACAGCTCGAGCGGCGCGTCCTTCCGGACCTTCACCATGTAGCGTTCGTTGGCGATGGCGTGGGTCGCAAACGAGGATTGCTGGAAGAAGGCGCTGTAGACCGCCGCGCCGCCCTTGCGCATGAGCGTCGAACCGTCGGCGCGCGTGCCGCGCATTTTCAGATCCAACCCCTTCATGCAATGGGACTGCATGTTGCGTCGACAATTCGGGCAGACGCCGCACCATGGAAACGAGATGACGACGTGATCGCCGGGCGCGAATGCGGTCACGCCGTTGCCGACGGCTTGCACCACGCCCGCACCTTCGTGGCCGTAAACCGCGGGATAGGGCGTGTCGTAGTAGCCGTCGCGGCCGTGCAGGTCGGTCTGGCACATGCCGCTCGCCACGATCCTGACCAGCGCCTCGTCCGGCCGCGGATCGGTCAGTTCGAGCCGATCGATCGTGAAGGCGCCGAATTTTTCGCGCACGACGGCGGCGGTGATTTCCATGGCAGCCAGCGGTGGTTGGTCGGTGGCAAACGGCAGGTAACCAATAGCGCATGGGGCGTTCAACGCGAGCAATCGCTAACCCATTACCGGGCATCCCCGTACCATCGGTTATGCAGGCCGTTGGCGATAATGCCGGCGCCAAGATCATGCCGCTAACGCTTCGGCGACGCCCGCGGGAAACGGCTCATACTTCTGTTTGAGGAAAAAGCGCAAGAATCTGAACGACAACAGCAATTGGCAAACCGTTCGGCCTGAGCCGTCGCGACCCCGATAGCGCCAGTGCGGTGTCCCCCCGCCGGTTCGGATGGCCGTCCGCACGCGACCTTGCGGCTCCCTGGGGCGCGCGCTAGACCCCCTGCATGCCGCGGACCGCGCTTTTTCCCGGGTCGTTCGATCCCGTCACCAACGGCCATCTCGACCTCGTGCGCCAAGCCGCCCGGCTCGCGGAGCGGCTCGTACTCGCGATCGGCATCCATCCCGGCAAGGCACCCTTATTCGAGGCCGAGGAGCGCCGCGCCATGATCGAGGAGACCTGCGGCGCGCTCGCGCGCGCCAGCGGTTGTGATTTCGCCTGCATCACCTTTAGCGATCTGGTCGTGGCCGCGGCCCAACGCGAGGGCGCGACGCTCTTGATCCGCGGGCTGCGCAGCGCGACCGATTTCGACTACGAGATAGAAATGGCGGGCATGAACGCCACCATGGCGCCCGCCGTGCAGACGGTTTTCCTGCCGGCCTCGGCGATCGTCCGCCCGATCAGCGCCACACTGGTCCGGCAGATCGCATCCTTGGGCGGCGACGTATCGCCGTTCGTTCCGCCGCCCGTCGCCGTCCGCCTGAAAGCGAAGTTCGCCGGCAAGTCCGGCCGTTGACCCCGGGAGGCTCCATGATCCGCCTGCTTGCATTTTTTGCCGCGCTGATCTGCGCGGCGCCTGCCTTCGCGCAACAACTTCCCCCTGGTGCCGATCCGCAAAACACGCTCCTCGTCGACACCAAATACGGTCGCATCGTCATCAAGCTGCGCAACGACATCGCCCCCAAGCACGTCGAGCGCATCAAGCTGCTCGCGCGCGAGAAGTATTACGACAACGTGCCGTTCCACCGCGTCATCGCCGGCTTCATGGCGCAGACCGGCGACGGGGCGCGTGGCGACGGCACCGGCGGCTCGAAATATCCCAATCTGCCCGCCGAATTCTCCAATGTGCCGTTCAAGCGCGGCATCGTCGGCATGGCGCGCGCAAACGATCCGAATTCGGCGAATTCGCAGTTCTTCATCATGTATGCCGACGGCGCCTTCCTCAACGGCAAATACACCGTGGTCGGGGAAGTCCTCTCCGGCATGGAGGTGGTCGACAAGATCAAGAAGGGCGAGCCGGTGGTCGATCCCGACCGTATGATCCGCGTGCAGGTCGCCGCTGACGCCAAATGACGAGGAGGATCGGTGCGCAGAGCCCGAGCGGGCGCCTTTGACCGCGACCAGCCGTGACCGCCCACGTTCACCTCGTCAGCGCGACGCTCGCGATCGCCTTGGCGGCGACCGTGGCGGTTGCGCAGAGCCGAGACGAGCCGGTCAACACCCTCAAAGACGTCATCGCCGCGCTGCGGGCGTGTTGGGCGCCGCCGCCCATCGATCAGTCCCGCCCCGGCATGGAGATCACGGTGCAGATGAGCTTCCGCCGCAACGGCGAACTCCTGGGCCATCCGAGGATCACATTCGAATCGGCCGGCGCCTCGGATGACGAACGGTTGGCCTACCGCATTGCCGTGGCCAAAATGCTCAAACGCTGCGCACCCTTGCCGTTCACCGACGCGCTCGGGAACGCAATCGCCGGCCGCCCGTTGACCATGCGGCTCATCGACAATCGAAAACTCAAGCAAGCAGAGAACATCCCATGACGGACGCCGAGAATACGCTGACGCTGGAGACCACCAAGGGCA
Organism: Hyphomicrobiales bacterium; assembly: GCA_019237215.1. Lineage (GTDB taxonomy): Bacteria > Pseudomonadota > Alphaproteobacteria > Rhizobiales > Xanthobacteraceae > VAZQ01. Next base: position 5,314 of record JAFAHL010000453.1, read on the forward strand.
AGGTCGTCATTCTGATGCGGCCGGACCTCGCCCCCGGTCATGTCGCACGCATCAAGGAACTGGTGCGCGAGCGCTTCTACGATGGCGTCGCGTTTCACCGCGTCATCGAGGGCTTCATGGCGCAGACTGGCTGTCCCCATGGCACCGGCACCGGCGGCTCCGGCAGGAAGCTCACGGCCGAGTTCAACAAAGAGCCCCACCGCCGCGGCACCGTGTCGATGGCGCGGGCGCAATCCCCGGATTCCGCCGACAGCCAGTTTTTCATCTGCTTCGCAGACGCGCCTTTTCTCAACGGCAAATATACCGTTTGGGGCGAGGTGACCGAAGGCATGGCAAACGTCGACAAGATCAAGCGAGGCGAGCCGGTTGCCGATCCCGACCGCATCATCTCCGCCAAGATGTCGGCGGATGGGTCGTGATCAGCCAACCGGCCTCCATCAAGGCGGGCCGTGGACGGTCTCAGCACTCGAGCTAAATACTTGAAGGGCCGTGGCAAGCGACCGCCTGGCCGCGGTCGACAAATTCAGAGCAACGCGCCGCTGCGCGGGCGGGGCTCGGCCTCGCACACCCAGGCCTCCTTGGCGAACCATTCATGCTCGCTTCGGCAGATCGGGCAGTAAACGCGCGCGAAAAAGACGGGCGTGGCATCGAAGCTCTTGCGATCGGTGACGAGACCGGTGGGGATGTCGCGTCCGGTCTCCGGACATCTCACCATGACGGCACCCATTGGCCTCTCCTGTCTTGT
>JAFAHL010000582.1 GCA_019237215.1 Hyphomicrobiales bacterium
TTCGGCATGTGATCGAGGGAACGACCACGGAGAAAGGCATTCACGAATATCTAGTTCTGCTGAGTGTTTGCGAAACCTGTAAATTCAAGAACGTCAATTTTCTCGATTTCCTGCGGTCTAGAATGAAGAGCATTGATGAATTCACGATTAGAAGACGGAAGCCAGTCTGGTGACACATTCATTAGAGAACAGCTGCGGCACGGCGACCATTTCCGGTCGACGTCTCGGATTTGAATCGGTTCATTGACGGTCGTGGCAGGTGAGAACCGAACTATCCCACGACGGTCTCTCGTTGCGCGTCGCACTCTCCCGCCGCGAATTCGGCTGCTGAGCGAGAGACTGCCGTACCACCACAATGCGCAAATGAGACCCGCGCGCCGCAAACGCCTTCGATGTCGGACAAAATCGTCTCTGTGCAAACGGTGGCGTGGCTACGAGTGCCGCAAAGCCCCGGAATATGCGCAGAAATTCCTATGAGCTCTAAGACAAAAATACTAGATATATCAGTTACTTAGGTCGTGGCGGAGGGAGTGGGATTCGAACCCACGATACGGTTTCCCGTATACACGCTTTCCAAGCGTGCGCCTTAAGCCACTCGGCCATCCCTCCGAAACTGTTGCGTAGCAGGCAATATAGCCCTGCACGCTCGGGTGACAAACCTGCTCTGCGGCCGCGGTCGTGTGTGCATCGGCACAAACGAGAGCCTCAATTGACCCACCGCACGTTGCCCGCCTCGCTCACGTCGTAGCCGCTGAGTTCGCTGGCGCGTTCGCGGAACGTCGCCGTGCGGACGAACTTGAACAGCGCCTGCAGGCCCGGCAGGAAATAGTCGCGCTGGCGCAAGGCGAGATCAAAGCGCTCCCATGTGAGCGGCACGAAGTCGAGCCCGGCCGTCTGCGCCACTGCGCGCGTCGCGATCCCGCAATCGGCGCGACCGGCGCGCACCGCCTGGGCGATGTCGGCGCCGGTGGGGCAGACCGGTCGCACCAATGCCAGCGCGTCGAGGGCGAAGCCAGCGCGGGCCACGAGCGCGAGCAAAAGCAGCTGCGCGCCCGCGCCCTGCGGCCGCAGCGCCAGCCGCGCGCGCTTGGCCGCGATGCCGGCGACATCGCTCAGCTGCAATGGATTGTCCGCCGCGACCACGAGCCCCTGCTCGCGGCGGGCAACCGCGATCACGACCGCGTCGTGAAGGCCCGCCGCACTGGCAACGGCGTCGCAGTTGGCGACCTCGTCATGGCCGTCGAGTCGGTGCAGGTGAATCGCGCCGCGGCGATCTCACCGCGTGCGAGCCGCCGCAACCCAGCCTCGCTCCCCTCCGGGAGGCTGGCGAGCCCCGAGGCGCTCTCGCGCAGCGCCCATTCCAGGAGCGGATCGTGGCTGCCACCGACGATCGGCGGCGCCGGCGCATGGGCGAGGGCGGGCGTAATCAACCCCGCTGCCAGCCAGCGGTCGAGCGCCGCTTTTGGGAACAGCCACTTGCCCGTTACTTTGGTGCAGGGCACCGCGCCGTTCGCCACCAGTTCATAAAGCTTGCGCTCGGATAGACGCAGATAGGTCGCGGCTTCGTCCGTGGTCAGCAGGTCCTGCATATGCACAGTCATGCAGCTATATGAGCCGGCTACGAAAATTGACGACTTTTTGCGGGAATGCAACATGCCGGCGGCGGGATAGGAGGCCCATGTCCGGCGACGTTTCGGCGCTTCAACTGTTGCTCACCGGCGATCCGGCGCTGCTTGCGATTGTGCGCTTGTCGCTCATCGTCAGTTTGTCGGCCGTCGTTTTCGGCGGACTCATCGGCGTGCCGTTTGGCGCCGCAGTCGCGCTGACGCGCTTTCCCGGCCACGAGGCTGTGATCGTCACCCTCAATGCACTCATGGGATTGCCCCCCGTCGTCGTCGGGCTCGCCGTCTATCTCCTGCTGTCGCGCTCCGGGCCGCTCGGATCCTGGGGACTTCTGTTTACCCCGCAGGCGATGATCGTTGCGCAGACCGTGCTGATCGCACCGATCATCGCGGCGCTGGCGCGGCAAACCGTGGAGGACTTGTGGAGCGAGTACCGCGATGAGCTCGCCGCAATGGATGTCGGTCCGCTCGGCCGCATCGCGACGTTGATCTGGGATGGCCGCTTCAGCCTCGTCACCGCCTTGCTTGCCGGGTTCGGCCGCGCGGCGGCGGAGGTCGGCGCGGTGCTCATCGTGGGCGGCAACATCGACGGCTTCACCCGCACCATGACGACCGCGATCGCACTCGAGACCTCGAAGGGCGATCTGCCGCTCGCCATCGGGCTCGGCCTCGTGCTGATCGCCCTCGTCGTCGTGGTCAACGCCGCTGCCTGGGGCTTGCGGCGGGCGGGCGAACGATTGGCGGGGTGACCATGCGCGCGCCCGTCGCCGATTTGCCGATCGTGCTCGAAGACGTGAGCTTCTCCGCTGGCGGCGTGACCATCCTCGAGCGCATCTCGCTTGCGCTTGTGGCCGGATCGCCCACGGTGCTGATCGGCCCGAACGGCGCCGGCAAGACCACGCTGCTGCGGCTCCTCATGGGGCTGATCGCGCCCACGCGCGGGCGCGTGACCTGGGGCGGCCGGGAGCAGGCGGCGTCCACGCATCGCGCCATCGTATTTCAGCGGCCGACGATGCTGCGTCGCAGCGCCGCGGGCAATATCCGCTATGCGCTCGCCGCCGCCGGCGTGCCGCGCGCGCGACGCGCTGCCCACGCCCTCGAGCTCGGCACGCTCGTGGGTCTTACCGGGCTCGAGCGCCGGCCGGCGCGCAAACTCTCCGGCGGCGAGCAACAGCGGCTTGCGCTCGCGCGCGCACTCGCCAAGGAGCCGCAAATCCTGCTGCTCGATGAGCCGACCGCGAGCCTCGATCCGGCTGCGACCAAGGCGATCGAGGACGTGATCCGCAAGGTCGCTGCGAGCGGCATCAAGGTGGTGATGTCGACCCACGATCTCGGCGAGGCCAAGCGGCTCGCCGGCGAAATCGTGCTGGTGCATCGCGGCCGCGTGATCGAGAGCGGTCCGGCCGACGCCTTCTTTTCCGCGCCCAAGACCAAGGAGGCACGCCGATTTACCGCCGGCGAGCTGCTGGTTTGACCGTCGTCAATCTCGCGAGACGCGTACGAGGAGGAGAACATCATGCTAACCCGCCGCAGCCTGTTCGCTGTAGTGGCGACCACCACGCTTGTCGCCGCTGCACCCGCGCTCGCGCAGGACAAATCCATTGTGGTCGCCTCCACCACGTCGACGCAGGACTCCGGCCTGTTCGGCCATATCCTGCCGCTGTTCAAGGCCAAGACCGGCATTGATGTGAAGGTGGTGGCGCAGGGCACCGGCCAGGCGCTCGACACCGGCCGACGCGGCGACGCCGACGTGCTGTTCGTTCACGCTAAGGCGCAGGAGGAGAAATTCGTCGCCGATGGTTTCGGCGTCAAACGATACCCCGTGATGTACAACGATTTCGTCCTGATCGGGCCGAAGAGCGATCCTGCCGGCATCAAGGACATGACTGACGTCGCCGAGGCTTTGAAGGCGATCAAGTCCAAGGGCGCGCCCTTCATCTCGCGCGGCGACCGCTCGGGCACCCATATCGCCGAACTCGATCTCTGGAAGGCCGCTGGCATCGACATCGGCAAGGACAAAGGTCCCTGGTACAAGGAGATCGGTCAAGGCATGGGCGCCGCGCTCAATACTGCGTCCGCCGCCAACGCCTATGTGCTCGCTGACCGCGGCACCTGGCTCTCGTTCAAGAACCGCGGCGATCTCGACATTCTCGTTGCCGGCGACAAGCGCCTGTTCAACCAGTACGGCGTCATGCTGGTCAATCCCGAAAAGCATCCACACGTCAAGACGGCGCTCGGCCAAGCCTTTATCGACTGGCTCCTCTCGCCCGAGGGCCAGAAGGCGATCGCGGACTACAAGATCAACGGCCAGGAATTGTTCTTCCCCAATGCCAATGCGCCGGGGGCGTGATACCAGCGTCACGAGGAGAGGTGCCATGAAGATCAGCGCTCGCAACCGGCTCAAGGGCAGGATCGTCGAGGTGAAGAAGGGCGCGACCACCGCGCACGTTAAGGTCGATATTGGCGGCCAGATGATCACCGCTGCCATCACCAACGAATCGGTCGAAGAGCTGAAGCTCACGCCCGGTCAGCCAGCCTACGCCGTGATCAAGGCGAGCGACGTGATGATCGGCATCGACTAGGCTCGGGCGATATGGGTGTCGATCGCCGCACGTTGCTCGCCGGCCTCTCGGCCGCGACCCTGCTGGCGCCGCGGCGTGCGCGCGCCGCGAGTGTGACCGACGGAGCCGGACGTGCCGTGCCGGTGCCCGCGCGTGTCGAGCGCGTCTTTCCGGCGGGACCACCGGCCGCGATCTTTCTCTACACGCTCGCGCCCGAACTGCTCATCGGCTGGCCGCGCGCCAACCGGCCGGAGGAACGCGAATTCCTCCTGCCCGACATCGGCGGCCGACCCGAAGTGGGCCGCATCACCGGGCGCGGCAACACCGCCAATCTCGAAGTCGTGCTCGCGCTCAAACCCGATCTCATCCTCGACGTCGGCAGCGTGAACCCGACCTACATCTCGCTCGCCGATCGCGTGCAGCAGCAGACGGGCATTCCCTACGCACTACTCGACGGCCGTTTCGAAGATACTCCGCTGAGCTACCGCACGCTCGGCGCATTGATCGAGCGGCGCGAGCAGGGCGAGGGCCTTGCGCGCAACGCCGAAGACACGATGAAAACGATCACACAGCGTGTGGGCCCGATCCCGCCCGACCGACGACCGCGCGTCTACTACGCCCGCGGGCCGCGCGGGCTCGAGACCGGGCTCGGCGGCTCGATCAATGTGGAGACGATCGAATTCGTCGCGCAGAACGTCGCAGGCGGCACGCGCGGCGGGCTCACCAACGTCTCCATCGAGCAGGTGCTGTTGTGGAATCCCGATGTGATCATCACCATCGACCAGGATTTCGCGGCGAATGTTTCGAGCGATCCGGCCTGGGCGCCGGTTGCCGCCGTGCGTGCGCACCGGGTGCATCTCTCCCCGAAGCTGCCGTTCGGTTGGGTCGATTTTCCCCCGGCGGTGAACCGGTTGATCGGGCTATGGTGGCTTGCGAAAATCCTGTACCCGGATTTGTTCCCGGAGGATTTGCGCGCACTGACGCAGGAGTTTTACTCCCGCTTTTACCACGTGACGCCGAGCGAGGCGCAAATCGACCGGGTGCTGGCGGGCCGGGATTGAAACGGCCCTATTAGCTTGTGCTCGTACTCGTCGAAAACGTAGCGATCCGCTGCAACCTCATGACCCCTCGCTTTCTCCCAGGCCTCCTCATCGCGCTGGGTGTGCTCGTGCTCGGGCTCCTCGTCGCGTTCACCGTGGGACGCTATCCTGTCACGCTCGCCGAGCTCATCGAGGTCCTCGTCTCGCGGCTCATGGGCCGTACCGCCGCGGTCTCGCCTGCGGTCGAAAATGTCGTGCTGTTGGTTCGCGGCCCGCGCGTGGTCGCGGCAGTGCTGGTGGGCGGCGCACTCGCGGTCGCCGGCACCGCGTTCCAGGGCCTGTTTCGCAATCCGTTGGTCTCGCCCGACATCCTCGGCGCCTCCTCCGGGGCGGCGCTCGGCGCCGTGCTCGGCATCTATTTCTCGCTCGGCGTCATCGGCATCGAGGGCCTCGCCTTCGCCGGCGGGCTCGTCGCGGTCGCCGCCGTTTACGTCATCGGCTCGCTGCTGCATTCGCGCGATCCGATCCTGGTGCTGGTCCTCACTGGCGTCGTCGTTGGTGCCCTGCTCGGCGCCGGCGTTGGTCTGGTGAAATATCTCGCCGACCCCTACAACCAGCTGCCGGCCATGACGTTCTGGCTGCTGGGCAGCCTCGCCGCCACCACGGTCGCCGATCTGCTGCCGCTCATCGGTCCGGTGGCGGCCGGGACCATCGTATTGATCGCGCTGCGCTGGCGGCTCAACGTGATGTCGTTACCCGAGGACGAGGCGCGCGCGCTGGGGCTCGCGACCGGCCCGTTCCGGATCGTGATCGTTGCCGCGGCGACGCTCGTGACCTCCGCCAGCGTCGCGACCTCCGGGATCATCGGGTGGGTCGGGCTGGTGGTGCCGCATCTTGCCCGCGCGCTGGTTGGCCCCGATTTTCCCCGGCTCATCCCGACCGCGGCGCTGCTCGGCGGCGGCTATCTCCTCTTCATCGATACCCTTGCGCGCACCGCCGCGCCGGTCGAGATCCCGCTCGGAATTCTCACTGCCGTCATCGGCACCCCGTTCTTCATCTGGCTGCTGGCCGGCATGCAACGGACCTGGTCATGAGCCTTGCCGGCCGCGATCTCACCATCGGCTATAGCGATCGCGTGGTCGGTCGTGGCCTCAACGTCGCGCTGGAGCGGGGCGAGGTCCTGGCCCTGCTCGGCCCGAACGGCGGCGGCAAGACCACGTTGCTCAAAACCCTGCTCGGCATTCTTGCGCCGCGCGCCGGCGAGGTCGCAGTCGGCGGACGCTCGCTCGCGGGCATTTCCATTGGTGAGCGGGCAAGGCTCATCGCCTATGTGCCGCAGGTACATGTGCCGACATTCGCCTTCACCGTCGATACCGTAGTGCTGATGGGCCGCACCGCGCACGGTAATCTCTTCAGCCGGCCATCGACACGAGACCGGATGGTGGCGGCGCGGGTGCTCGACCAATTCGGCATCGCGCATCTTGCGCCGCGGCCCTACACCATGATCTCCGGCGGCGAGCGCCAGCTCGTGCTGCTGGCGCGCGCGCTCGCGCAGGAACCGCAATTCGTCGTGCTCGACGAGCCGACCGCGAATCTCGATTTCGGCAACCAAGGCAAGGTCATGCGCGAAATCCGCGCGCTCGCCGGCGCGGGTCATGGCATTCTTTTCACCACCCACGATCCCAACCACGCCCTGCGCGCCGCCGACCGTGCCTACCTCCTGCGGGCGGGCGAACGCATCGCGGAAGGGACCGTCGGCGCCGTGCTCACCCGCAAGCGACTGGAAGACCTCTACGGCGCCCCGGTGGAGAAGCTCATCGACGCCGCAACCGGCCGTGCAGCATTTCTGCCGGGGTGATCAGTCACGTCGTGCCAACCGTCGTCGCCAAGAGGCGCGGCGCATATTCCAGGGCGCCGGCTATGGTTCCTCGCGGGGATGACAGCGAACCGCTTTCGCGAGCCATGACAATTACCTACATTAGCGCCGAAATGATCACGCCCAAAGACGACTATCTTATCCGCCCCGACCCGCTCGATCCGCGGCTGACCGAGCGAGTGAGCGGCGTCGACCAGACTGGGCAGGCGATCGAGACCCGGGTCACGGTCGAGCGCGCGCTGACGATCTTTCTTAATTCGCAGGAGATCGTGACCGCGATGACGATCAACGACTATCCGGAATATCTCGCGCTCGGCTACCTGCTCAATCAGCACATGCTGCTTCCCGACGATGTCGTCACCGGCGTCGACTACGACGAGGAGCTCGCCGTGGTGGTCGTGCGCACCAAGCGCAGGACCAACTACGAGAAGAAATTGAAGAAGAAAGTGCAAACCTCGGGCTGCGCGCAGGGCACGGTGTTCGGCGACCTGATGGAGGCGCTGGAAAACGTCACGCTGCCCAAGGCGGAGCTGCGAACCTCTTGGCTCTATGGCCTCACCCATAAGATCAACACCACGCCCTCGCTCTATCTCGAAGCCGGCGCGATCCACGGCTGCGTGCTCGCGCACGAGGATAGGCCGCTCGTGTACATGGAGGACGTCGGGCGTCACAACGCCGTCGACAAGATCGCGGGATGGATGTTCAGGCACGGCGTCGCCGCCCACGACAAAATCTTCTACACCACCGGCCGCCTGACCTCCGAAATGGTGATCAAGACGGTGCGCATGGGCATCCCGATCCTGGTTTCGCGCTCGGGGTTCACCGCCTGGGGCGTCGAACTGGCGCGCAAGGCGAATCTCACGCTGGTGGGCCGCGCACGCGGGAAGCGTTTCGTCGCGCTCGCCGGCGAGGAGCGCATCGTGTTCGATCAGGACCTCAGATTCGTCGAGGAGGAGAGCGCCAGGCACCGGCGCAAGGCTGCGGTGCACGATGATTGACGCTGTTCCCAGGCGGCCCGCGGGCATACCCTTCCCCTTTGTGGGAGAGGCTGATCGCCCCTGCGGCGACACACGATGACGTCCACGCCGTTGCCGCTTGGACTCGTACTCGCCGGCGGACTTGCACGGCGGATGGGAGGCGGCGACAAAACGCGCATCCGCATCGGCGGCAAGACCATCCTCGAGCGCGTACTTGCGCGGTTCGAGCCGCAATGCGCGGCGGTCATCCTCAACGCCAATGGCGATCCGGCGCGATTCTCCGACACCGGTCTGCCGGTGGTGCCGGATACGGTGCCGGGTTTTGCCGGCCCTCTCGCTGGCATCCTCGCCGGACTCGACTGGACGGCCGCGCACGCACCCGCAATCACCGACGTCGCGAGCGTGCCGGGCGACTGTCCGTTCCTGCCAGGCGATCTGGTAGCGCGCTTATCGGCGGCGCGAGAGGCCGCCGGCGTGCCGCTTGCCTGCGCGCGCTCGGGCGATTGGCGGCATCCCGTGGTGGGCTTGTGGCCGGTGGCCCTGCGACAGGACCTGCGCAAGGCGCTCGTCGAGGAAGACATGCACAAGATCGAGACCTGGACCGCGCGCCATGGAATCGCAGTCGACGACTGGCCGGCGTCGCCCATCGACCCGTTTTTCAACGTCAACACGCCCGCAGACGCTGCTGAGGCCGAGCGCATCGCGGCGCAGCAGTGCGACCTTTGAGCCCTTGATCACGGTCGCGGCTAGTTCATAATCGTCATAGAATGACACCAATGAATTGGGGGAAATAGCCCATGCGCGTCTTTATCGTCGCTTGCGTCGCGGCGGCCGTGGTCGCGATCTGTGCCGTTGTCGTCCTCAACGGCATCCAGGAGCCCGTGAATATCGCCTTCACGACATCGGCGGTGCGCATCTGAATCTTGCGCATCTGAATCTTGCGCATCTGATTCTTATGCCGCGAGCGCCGCGTAGGACAGAAACCCGACGGTCGAGCCCGGCGTGACTGTCGTCGTGTCTTCGGACAATTCCACGAGACCGTCGGTCTCTGTAAGCGACGTGATGATGCCCGCGCCCTCCTGCGCGTGCTTGACGGCCTCGACCGTGCCGTCGGCCGTGCGCTCAAGCTTGACCCGCACATATTCGCGCCGTCCCGCCTTCTTGCGATAGCCGAAGGCCACGCGGACGGGTAGCGCAAGGAGCGGCGCTGCTTCAGCGCCAGCGAGGCGAAGAAGCAGTGGACGCACCACGCGTGCAAACGTGACGTAGACCGCCGCCGGATTGCCCGGCAGACCAACGAACGCCGCGCTCGGACCTCGGCCTGAGGCGGGGACGACGCCCATTGCGACCGGCCGTCCAGGCTTGATGGCCACGCGCCAAAATACGAGCCGGCCGACAGCCTCGACGGCACGCCGCACATGATCGGCCTCGCCGGTGGAAACGCCGCCCGAGGTGACCACGAGGTCATGCTCCGCCGCCGCTGCGGCGATCGCACGCGCAAGCCGGTCGGGATCGTCGGGCAGGATGCCGAGATCGGTCGATGTAGCGCCCAGGCGCTCGATCAGCCCCGCGAGCAGGTAGCGGTTCGCGTCGTACAACGCGGCACTCGGTCGCGGCGCCCCCGGCTCGACGATTTCATCGCCGGTCGAAAACACGGCGACGCGCACGCGGCGGAACACGTCTAGGGCGGTGAGGCCGATAGCGGCGGCGAGCGCGACGTGCTGCGCGCCAAGTCGTCGGCCTGCCGGCAGCACGATGGCTCCGGCGCGCACGTCCTCGCCTGCAAGCCGCCGATTTGCGCCGACCTTGAGCCCCGCCGGCACGATCACCGCCTCGCCGTCGAGGCGGACATCCTCCTGCATGAAGACGGTGTCGGCGCCCGAGGGCATGGGGGCGCCGGTGAAGATGCGCACCGCCGTGCCCGCCGCCAGCGCGCGCGCGGCAGTACGGCCCGCGGTTACGCGCTCGACGACGGCAAGCCGGGTCTCGGCGTGGGCGTCGAGATCGGCGTGGCGTACGGCATAGCCGTCCACGGCGGAATTGTCGAAGGGCGGCAGATCAATAGGCGCCACCACCTCGCGCGCAATAACGCGTCCGCTTGCCCCGTGGAGCGGAACCGTCTCGATCTCGGCCACCGGCGTGATGCGCTCGCGAATGATGCGCTCGACCTCCTCCACCGGGAGCAGTGGACCCGAGAAGGCGAAGCAGTCGTCGGTGAGCTGCGCCATCACCCATGCCCCGCATGCGCCAGCACGGCGTGGATCGGCGCGGCGTGCCGGATCAAAATGTCGGCGATGCGCTCGAAGTCATCGAGATCGACCACCGGAACGCGCGCAGCCGGCAGCAGCTCATCGGACGCGATGGCAACGATCGCCGGGTCGTTGGGGTGGAGCAGCGGTTTGCCGACCGCAGCACGGTACACTTCGAGCTTGGGATGCGTTTCGGCTTTGTAGCCTTCGATCAGCACGAGATCGACGGGGCTGAGTTTTGCAAGCAGCGCCCCGAGCGCGGGCTCGGCCTGTCCCCGCAGCTCGTGGACGAGGGCCCAACGATTCGCCGAGCTGACCAGAACCTCGCTCGCCCCGACCATGCGATGGGTGTGGGAGTCCTTGCCGGGCTGGTCGACGTCGAAGCCATGATGGGCGTGCTTGAGCGTCGACACCTTGAGCCCCCGCGCGACGATACGGGGAATGACTTTGGCGAGGAGCGTGGTCTTGCCCGAGCCGCTCCAGCCGGCGAGGCCGATGATGCGCATACGGCATTATAGCAGCCCCGAGCGCGTCCAAAGCGCTACCCGTCCGGCATCCGCCGCGACTTGACATGAAGGCGCCCGGCGGAGTGCGCCGGGGCGTCCTGAATTTCGCAATTGCTTCGTTGCTACTCGGCCGGCTGCATTTTTCCTCTCGCGGGCTGGGCGCTGATATTTCCCTTGCCGAGTTCCCTTTCGGCCCACAGGTCGTGATGCTCCTTTGCCCAGTTGACGTCCACCGTGCCATCCCACATCGCCTCGAACGCGCCTTCCATACCGATGGTGCCGATATAGATGTGGCCGAGCATGGCGGCGACGAATAGCACCGCCACGACGCCGTGGACGATCTGGGCCAGTTGCATGCCCGCGATGTTAGTGGCGTAGAACGGGAACATCAGGAAATAGCCGCTCACCGCGATCGCGGTGCCGCCGATCACCACGATCCAATAGACCATCTTCTGACCCGCATTGAAACGATAGGCCGGCGGATGCTTGTGGCCGACCATGCCGCCGCCTTCCTTCAGCCATTCGACGTCGACCCGGTTCGGAATGTTCCAGGCTATCCACATCAGGAAGATAATAAACACGCCAATCGTGAACGGGAAGCTCAGGTAGTTGTGGGCGTATTTCGCCCATTGCGACCAGGTGGTGAACGCCTCAGGCCCGATCAGGGGCAGCAGCAACGGTTTGCCGAACGTGATGTTGAGTCCGGAAATGGCGAGGATGACGAAGCAGGCCGCCGTCATCCAGTGCACAAAGCGCTCGAAGGCGGAGAAGCGCACCAGCACGCGCCCGGAGCGTCCCGATTCGATGCGGACCATGCCGCGGACCAAATAAAAGACAACAAGGATCGCGAGCATGCCGATAATCGCAATCGCGCCGATCCAACGCAGCGTGACCTCGTGGAAGTGGCGCCAATCCCGGCCGGCGGGCTGCTCGATCACATAGGATCTGGTATCGGGAATGGTTCCGCGCCCCTGGATCCTTTGGAATTCCTGGAGCAGCTGTTCCTCCTTCACCGAACTCGCCGTCGGATTGACCGAATTGTCGGGGTTGCGCTGCTGGGCGCCCGCAGGAGCCGCAACGGCGACGACCAACGCGAACGCCATCGCGCCAAAGATGAAACGGATGCGGCTGACTAGCATGATGCGTCCTCCTTGTTGGCCGTCATCCTCCGCGCGTCGCGCACGCCAACACCTCAAGATGCGATGGTCTCGCGGTATGCCGTTTTCCAGCCCCAGGCGCCCGAGCCGTAGCCGCGCTTGACGACACGTTCCTTGTAAATCTGCGCGATGATCTCGCCGTCACCGGCCAGCAGCGACTTGGTCGAGCACATCTCCGCGCAGAGCGGCAATTTGCCTTCGGCCAGACGATTGGTGCCGTATTTCTCGAACTCGGCCAGCGAGCCGTCTGCCTCTGGCCCGCCCGCGCAATACGTACATTTATCCATCTTGCCGCGCGAGCCGAAGTTGCCGACCTGGGGATATTGCGGCGCGCCGAATGGGCAGGCGTAGAAGCAATAGCCGCAGCCGATGCAGAGATCCTTGGAGTGCAACACCACCCCATCGGCGGTGGTGTAGAAGCAGTTCACCGGGCAGACCGCCTGGCAGGGCGCATCGGTGCAATGCATGCAGGCCATGGAGACCGAGCGCTCGCCCGGCTTACCGTCGTTGATGGTGACGACGCGCCGGCGGTTGATGCCCCAGGGCACTTCGTGCTCGTTCTTGCAGGCCGTGACGCAAGCGTTGCACTCGATGCAACGGTCGGCGTCGCAGAGAAATTTCATCCGAGCCATTGTCGAGCCTCCTCAAGCGGCCTTGATCTGGCAAAGCGTGGCTTTGGGTTCTTGCATCCCGGTGACGGGATCGAACCCATAAGTCGTGATCGTGTTCACGCTCTCGCCGAGCACGATCGGATCGCAGCCTTGTGGATATTTGCCGCGCTGGTCGACGCTCTGGAACCAGCCGGCGAAGTGGAACGGGCACCAGGTCACGCCTTTGCCGACGCGCTCGGTGACGAACGCCTTCATGCGCGTGGCCTTGCCGCTTTCCATCTCCGGCCCCCAGACGAAAACCCAGGCGCCGTCCTTGATGCCGCGCTCGGCCGCATCGGCAGGATTGATCTCGATGAACATGTCCTGCTGCAGCTCGGCGAGCCATTTGTTGGAACGCGTCTCCTCGCCGCCGCCTTCGTATTCCACCAGGCGCCCGTTGGTGAGAATCAGCGGGAACTGCTTGGCGATTCCCTTCTCCACTGCCGTCTTCTGCACCGTGAAGCCGGCATTCGGCACGCGGAATTCCTTGGCGTCGGGCCGCGTCGGGTACTTGGCGACGAGATCTGGTCGCGGTGT
>JAFAHL010000384.1 GCA_019237215.1 Hyphomicrobiales bacterium
GACCAAGTGAGCGTGCCGTAAGAGGCGGCAAGCGCGATCGCGCCGACCACGCCCAGCGCTCCTGCCTCGGTCGGCGTGGCGAGCCCCATGAAAATGGTCCCCAGCACCAGGAAGATCAGTCCAAGCGAGGGGATGATGCCGCGCAGGCATTTTTTCCACAGCGCCCAGCCCTTGAGGGTGCGAGCTTCGAGCGGCAGAGCCGGCACGTCCTTCGGCCAGAGAAAACTGACGATGAGCACCCAGATGCAAAACAACGCGAGTTGAATGATGCTTGGGCCGATGGCGCCGGCATACATGTCGCCGACCGAGCGGCCGAGTTGATCGGCCAGCACGACCAGAACGAGCGAGGGCGGGATGAGCTGGGTGATCGTGCCGGATGCCGCGATGACGCCCATCGTATGCCGCGTCGAATAGCCGTACTTCAACATCGGCGTCATCGAGATCACGCCCATGGCGATGACCGAGGCCGCGACCGTGCCGGTAATCGCGCCGAGAATGGCGCCCACGAAAATCACCGCATAGGACAGGCCGCCGCGCACCGGGCCGAACAGTTGTCCGATCGAATCGAGCAGATCCTCGGCCAGTCCGCAGCGCTCGAGGATGGCGCCCATGAAGGTGAAGAACGGAATCGCGAGCAGCAGATCGTTGGAGACGATGCCGAACAATTGATAGGTGAGATTGCCGAGGAAGTCGGGGCTAATCAAACCGAGTTCGATGCCTATGAAACCGAAGAACAGGCCGGTCGCCGCCAGCGAGAATGCCGCCGGATAACCGATCAACATGAAAACCACCATGCCCCCGAACATCAGGGGCGCCATGTTCTCCCGCACGAAATGAATCATTGTAACGGCTTCTCGTACTCGAACTGCAGCCGATGGTGATGGATGAGCGCCTCGATGCGCTTAATGAGCTCGGACACGCCCTGCAGCGCCATCAGCGCGAAGCCGACGGGAAGGATGAGCTTGACCGGCCAGCGAATGAGGCCGCCGGCGTTCGACGAGGTTTCGTCGATGCGCCAAGATTCCACGAACCACGGCCAAGTGAAGTAGACGAGGATCACGCAGATCGGCAGGAGAAAGAGCAGGCAACCGACGATATCGATCCAGATGCGCGCGCGTTCGGAAAGTGCCGAGTAGATCAAGTCGACGCGCACGTGCTCGTTGACCTTGAGCGTATAAGGACCGCCCAGCAGCACCATGCCCGCGAACATGTACCACTGCACTTCCAGCCAGGCGTTGGAGCTTGCGCTGAATAGATAACGGCTGGTTGCGTTGCCGGCGCTGATCAGGCAGGCAAAGAGCACGAGCCAATTGGCGATTTCGCCGAACCGATCGTTTACATAATCGATGGCCCGGCTCAGCTTGAGCAAACCCTCCACGCGCCGTTCCCCTTGCGATGGTCCCGTGAGGCGGGACCCTATAGTTGCCCAGTTTGTCGCCCTGAGCTTTGGCCCGGCCACGATGGCGCCGAGGCCGAGGAACCTTCCTAGACCCCCACGCGGACGTCAATTGGAAAAACGGAGGAGGGTGGACGGACGATGGAAGTCCGTCCTGCCGCTATGTCATCGGGTGGCCGATTAACCCCCGGTCACGCTCATGTGGCGTGCCAGCGCCGGCCGCTGATGGCGCCGGTCGATGATGAAATCGTGCCCCTTTGGCTTGCGCGAGATCGCCTCGGCAATCGCCGCATCGAGCAAATCGTCGCCTTCGGATGCCCGCAGCGGGGTGCGCAGATCGGCGGCGTCTTCCTGACCGAGACACATGTAGAGGGTTCCCGTGCACGTCACCCGCACCCGATTGCAGGATTCGCAGAAATTGTGGGTCAGCGGCGTAATCAAACCGAGGCGGCCGCCGGTCTCGGCGACGTCGACGTAACGCGCGGGCCCGCCGCTGCGATAGTCGATATCCTCGAGCGTGAAGCGTTCGGCCAAGCGTGCGCGCACGATCGACAGCGGAAGGTATTGATCGAGGCGGCCTTCGCCGACGTCGCCAAGCGGCATCACCTCGATGAGAGTGAGCTCCATGCCGCGCCCGTGCGCCCATTCGAGCAGCGCTGGGAACTCGTCCTCGTTCACGCCCTTGAGGGCGACCGCATTGATCTTGACCTTGAGTCCGGCCGCCTGCGCGGCATCGATGCCGGCTAAAACCTGGTCCAGTTCGCCCCAGCGCGTGATGGCGCGGAACTTGTCGGGGTCGAGCGTGTCGAGCGAGACGTTGATGCGTCGTACGCCGTGGCCAGCGAGTTCACCGGCATATTTCGCCAGCTGCGAGCCATTGGTGGTCAGCGTGAGCTCGTCGAGCCCGCCGGTCGAGAGATGGCGCGCGAGCGAGGCGACGAGCGTCATGATCCCGCGCCGGACCAGCGGTTCGCCGCCGGTGAGCCGCAGTTTTCTGACCCCGCGCGCGATGAAGGCGCTGCACAGCCGGTCGAGCTCTTCGAGCGAGAGCAGGTCGGCCTTGGGAAGGAACGTCATGTGCTCCGACATGCAATAGACGCAGCGAAAATCGCAACGATCGGTCACCGAGACGCGCAGATACGTGAT
>JAFAHL010000461.1 GCA_019237215.1 Hyphomicrobiales bacterium
TCTGGTGGCCTGCGGGCTGATCAAGGCGAGTTTCGTGCCGCCGGAAAGCATCCAGGAACTTCGTTCGCTGATGCGCACCCGCAAGCAACTGGTGCGCGAGCAGACGCGGCATGTTCAGCGCCTCGAGAAGACGCTGGAAGAGGCCAACATCAAGCTCGGTGCGGTGATCAGCGACCTCATGGGGGTCAGCGGTCGACGCATGATCGAAGCCATGATCGCCGGGGAGCGTCGCCCGCAACGGCTGGCCGCCTTGGCCGAGCGCAACATCAAGGCTTCGCCAAAGGCGCTCTACGATGCCCTGCATGGCCGCTTGCGCGCACATCACTGGTTCCTGCTGAAGCTGCACCTCCAACAATGGGATGCGCTTGATGCGGCGATCCGGCAGGTCGACCGCGAAGTCGCCGGACAGATTGCCCGCTTGGACGCGGAGGCCAACGACGCACAGGCCTCCTTTTGCGAATTGATCGACCGCCTTTGCGCGATCCCCGGCGTCAGTCGCCTGTCGGCAACCTCGATCCTCGCCGAGATCGGCCGCGACATGAGCCGCTTCCCGACTGCTGGACATCTGGTCTCCTGGGCCGGACTGTGCCCCGGCCAGAACGAGAGTGCCGGCAAGCGGAAATCGGTGCGCCTGCGCCGCGGGGCACCTTGGCTGAAGACCATGCTCGTGCAATGCGCCTGGGCCGCCAAACGCGCCAAGGACAGCTACTACAGGGCGCAGTTTCACCGGTTGCGCAGCCGGCGCGGACCGCAGAAGGCGATCTGCGCCGTCGCCGCCTCGCTCCTCACCGCCATTTACCACATGCTCAAATCGGGCCTGCCGCATCGCGATCTCGGTGCCGACTATTTCGACCGCCGCTCGCCCGATGCCAAAGCCAAACGCTTGGTCGCCCAACTCGCCAAGCTCGGCTTCGCAGCCCAGCTCCAACCTCTTGCCGCCTGATGCTCTGGAGGTTTCTTGTTAGTTCGCCACCGGCGTTGCCCACCCGCAGGGTATGAAACCGGCTCGTCGGGCGTGGTAGGGTAGCACAGCGTCGGGCCGGCGCAGAGGTCGGTCTTTCCTTGGTGCGATTGAGCCCGTCTGTTAGTTGGACCCGGGGTTCCCGAGCACCCCTGAGTGCGCCACGGGCTAGCGACGGCCCCGGAGCGCGATTTCTAGAGTTCGTTGAAGGGGATCCCAAGCCGGCGACGTGTTGGGAGGAGATCCATGGAAGTATTGTATCCGCATTGTGCGGGCCTCGACGTCCATAAGGAGACAGTGGTGGCCTGCGCGCGTCACATGGTGAACGGCACCGTCACCCGCGAGGTGCGGACGTTTAAGACGACGACAAAGGACCTGCTGGCGTTGTCGGAGTGGCTGTCGAGCCAAGGATGCACGCATCTGGCGATGGAGGCGACCGGGGTTTACTGGAAGCCGGTCTGGCACATTTTGAGCGACGGCGATTTTAGCCTGGTGTTGGCCAATGCCGCGCACGTCAAGAATGTGCCGGGACGCAAGACTGATGTCAACGACGCCACCTGGCTGGCCGATCTGATGGCTCATGGGCTGATTCGCGGCAGCTTTGTCCCCGATGCCCAGACGCAGGAACTGCGCGGCCTGCTGCGCACCCGCAAACAATTCGTTCGCGAACGCAGCAGCCATGTGCAGCGGCTGCAGAAGACGCTGGAAGACGCCAACATCAAGCTCGATTCGGTGATCTCGGACATCCTCGGGCTTTCCGGCCGCGCCATGATTGAGGCTCTGATCGCCGGCGAGAGCGATCCTGATGCTCTGGCCGCTTTTGCTCATCGCCGCATCAAGGCCCCGGTTGGCGTGCTGCGCGAAGCCTTGCGCGGCCGGGTGACCCATCACCACCGTTTCCTGCTGCAGCTCCACCTCCGCCACATCGATGCTCTCGACGACGCCATCGGTGTCATCGATCGGGAGGTCGACGCCCATGTCGAACCCTTTCACATGGCGGTCCTGCTGCTGACCACCATTCCTGGGGTCAGCGACCTGAGCGCCCAGGTCATTCGCGCCGAGATTGGCGGCGACATGAGCCGCTTTCCCACCGTGGGACACCTGATCTCCTGGGCCGGTCTTTGTCCCAAGAATGACGAGAGCGCCGGCAAGCGGCGATCCAACCGCATGCGCAAGGGCGCCCCCTGGCTGAAAACCACCCTGATCCAGTGCGCCTGGGCGGCCGCCCGCAAAAACGGCAGCTATCTCCAGGCCCAGTTCCACCGCTTGCGCGCCCGGCGCGGCGCCAAAAAGGCGATCGGCGCCCTCGCCGCTTCGATCCTTACCGCCGCCTACCACATGCTTAAAGACGGTACCCTCTATCACGATCTCGGTCCCGACCACTTCGACTGTCGCGCCAAAACCGTGCAAACCAAGCGTCTCCTCACCCGTCTGCAAAGGCTCGGCTACGCCGTCCAGTTAACCCCACTGGCCGCGTGACCCGAGATCTGTTTCTTTCTAGTCCCCCACCGGCGTTGCCGACCCGCGGGGAATGAAACCGGGGGGCGGCCGGTGGTAAGGTGGTGCAGCGCCGGCGGCAGTGAGGTCGGTTTGTATCTTGGTGCATTTGAGCCCGTTTTCTAGTCGGACCCGGAGCCCCTGAGCACCCCGGATTGTGTCAAAGGCTGGCAACAGCCCGACAGCACGCTTGTTAGATTTCCTGAATGGGGGTTCCAAGCCGGCGGCGCAAAGGAGGGATCATGGAAGTTCTGCATCCGCACTGCGCCGGTTTGGACGTGCATAAGGACACAGTGGTGGCGGCCGTGCGCCACATGGTGGGCGGCACGGTGACGCGCCAGGTTCGGACCTTCAAAACGACAACCAAGGATCTGATGGCGTTGTCGCAATGGTTGGCGAGCGAGGGTTGCACCCACGTCGCCATGGAAGCCACCGGGGTCTACTGGAAGCCGGTGTGGCACATCCTTGACGACGGAGACTTTGTGTTGGTTCTGGCCAATGCCGCCCATGTCAAGAATGTGCCGGGCCGAAAGACCGACGTAAACGATGCCACCTGGCTGGCCGAGCTGATGGCGCATGGCCTGATCCGCGGCAGCTTTGTGCCGGCGGCGGGCATTCAAGAATTGCGCGCTCTGCTGCGCACCCGCAAGCAATTTACCCGCGAACGCAGCAGCCACGTCCAGCGCCTCCAGAAGACGCTGGAAGACGCCAACATCAAGCTCGATTCGGCGCTGTCCGATGTGCTGGGCCTGAGTGGGCGGCGTATGATCGAAGCCTTGATTGCCGGGGTCAGCGATCCCGACGATCTGGTCGGGCTGGCGCATCGCCGGGTCAAGGCGCCGCCTGAAACCCTGCGCGAGGCGCTGCGCGGTCGGGTCACCGCGCACCATCGTTTCCTGTTGCAGCTCCACCTCCAGCAGGTCGACGCGATCGACGCGGCCATCGTCCAGATTGATCGGGAGGTCGATGCCAAAATCGAGCCCTTTTGCCGGACCGCCCTCATGCTGACCACAATCCCCGGAGTCAGCGACCTCAGCGCCCGCGTCATCATCGCCGAGATCGGCCCTGATATGAGCCGCTTCCCAACCCAGGGCCATCTCATCTCCTGGGCCGGGCTGTGTCCCAAAAACGACGAAAGCGCGGGCAAACGCCGCTCCACCCGGATGCGCAAGGGAGCTCCCTGGCTGAAGACCACCCTCATCCAATGCGCCTGGGCGGCCGCCCGCAAAAAGGGCAGCTATCTGCAGACCCAGTTTCATCGTCTGCGCGCCCGCCGCGGCGGCAAAAAGGCGATCGGCGCCGTTGCCGCCTCGATCCTGACCGCTGCCTACCACATGCTCAAGGACGGCACTTTTTACCACGATCTCGGCCCCGATCACTTCGACTGCCGCGCCAAAGCCCGTCAGGCCAGAAACCTCCTCACCCGACTCCACAATCTCGGTTATGCCGTGCAGATCACCCCCCTGGCAGCGGCGTGACCGGCCTCGGGTTTCTTGTTAGCGGTCATGGAGAATAACTTACAGAATTTGGAAACCGTCCACCTATACGGCACCGCAGATGGCCACGAATTGCGTCGGTTTCCAGCAGAACGAGATGCGCACGGTCTGGCGCGCGAGCTGAAAAATCTCAACTTTACCACCGACTCGAAACTTCTCGTCGCCGGTTACGGCGACGGCTTGGTCGTACTCCACCCTACTGACGGGGCGGGTTCAGAC
>JAFAHL010000650.1 GCA_019237215.1 Hyphomicrobiales bacterium
CTACTACCGCCACGCCATCATCGAAAACGCCGATTGGGGTGCGATCGACGGCATGCTCGCGAACAAGAACATCACGCCGCAGACGATTCCGCCCGAGGAGTACGTCAAGAAACGCCAGTACTTTGCAGCCAACGCGATCGGCGGCTACCCCTTCGTTGGAACGCCGGACCGCGTGGCGGACGAGCTCTCAACCATCAACAAAGCCGGCATGCGCGGAATCGCGCTCTCCTTCGTCAACTATCTCGACGAGTTGCCGTACTTCTGCGACGAGGTGTTGCCGCGCCTGGTGCGGCTCGGCGCGCGAGTGGCGCATTGATTTGCGCTGCGCAGCGCAGCATCGCGCTGCCGGCCGACGTGCGGTGGACCGTCCTCGATTCGTCATTCACCCAAGGTTCATGCTACGGGCGCGATGATAGGCCGCCGCTCCATCATCAGAAAACCATGATAACAGGGTGATGGTGTTAGAAGGTGGGGGCCGCGCGACCTAAAGGAAGGCGCCCATGTCAGGGTTGCAAGCTCTGCCTTCGCGGAAATATCCCAACGTTCGGCCGACCGCGCCGGCGCTGCAGGCGGCGGCGCAACAGTTCGCCCTGCCCTGGTATCGGGGTCGGGGCGCTGCGGCGGTGACGCCGGCGTCACGCGCCAGGCGCCGGGGATCGATGGCCGGCGCTGGCACTGTCGCGATGTTGCTCCTCGTAGTCCCGCTTCTCACGCTTGAAGCCGGCGCACGCGGCGGAGGCTTCGGCGGGCACGGTGGGGGCTTTGGCGGCCACGGCGGCGGCTTTGCCGGACGCGGCGGTGTGGGCTTTGCCGCGCGCGGGGGAGGCTTCGGGGGCGCTCGCTCCTTCGGCGTCGCGCGCTTCGGCGGGTCGCATATCGGAGGCCGCGCGTTCGCAGGCCGCAGTTTCACCGGACGTTCGTTGGCGTCGCCGCGCGTCGCGACCGCGCGGTTCGCGGCCACCGGCGGCCGCTTTAGCACCGCCTCGACGCGCGCGCTCGCGGGACCGGGGCTACGCGCCGCCAGCTTGGGCGGCCGCGGCGTGTTCGGCAACCGCGCCATCGCCAACGTGGCATGGCGATCGCAGTTCGCATCGGCGCGATTCCACGGCAGGTTCTTCGGGTCGCGCTGGTGGCCGTGGTGGCGCGGCGGCCTCGTCGTCGGTTGGATCGGACCGCTGTTCTGGCCCTATGCCGACTACGACTTCTTCGACTACGTGTTCTGGCCCTATGCCTATGACGACTTCTGGCCCTATGCCTACGACGACATCTACTACGGCATTTACGGTCCCTACGCCTATATCCCGCCCGGCGCCGCTGCAGGTGGCCATCGCCCGCGTTCGTCCTCCCGTCGGGCCGCGCGCGCGGATGACAGCGAGCGCCGCGCCGCCGAAGTTTGCCGCGACAACGCCGCGCAACTGACGGACTGGCCGATCGAGCGCATTTCCGCGGTCGTCGAGCCGACCGACGCGCAGCGTCCCGCGCTCGAGGAATTGCGGGCCGCAAGTGCGAAAGCCGTCGACATGCTCAAGTCCGGTTGCCCGAAGGATCTTCCCAGCATCCCGACCGGACGGCTTGCGGCGATGGAGAGCCGGCTGCAGGTCATGCTTGCGGCGGTGCAGACCGTGCGTCCCGCGCTCGAGCGCTTCTACCAATCGCTCAGCGACGAGCAGAAGGCGCGCTTCAACGCCATCGCGCCGGCGAATGAGGCCGACGCCGCGGCAAAGGACCAGCTCGATCTCACGAGGTTCTGCGACGAGAAGGCGCGGGGCGTGACCGACCTGCCGATCGATCGCATCGCCCAGGCGGTCCAGCCCACGCCGGCGCAGCGGGCCGCGCTCGACGAATTGAAGGATGAGTCGGTTAAGGCGGCGGAAGGCCTCAAGGTCAATTGCCCGGCCTACCAGACGCTCACCCCCACGGGTCGGGTCGAGGCGATGGAGAAGCGGCTCGACGCCACGCTCACCGCGGTGAAGACCGTGCAGCCGGCGCTGGCGAAGTTCTACAATTCGCTGAGCGACGAGCAGAAGGCGCGCTTCAATTCGCTGCGTTCGCCCTCCCGGCCGGTGGGGTAAAATCAGCTTGCGTCGCTGCTTGCACCTCCGCGCGTTCCCCCTATAGTCCGCGCCGCTTTCCCGCGGCCGGTCTTGCCGGCCACGACGTGAGGAGGGTCGGCGTCGCCGGCCGCAGTCAGCCATGGCCCAAGGCGGCGCCAAGAAGCACGAGGTCAAAAAGGTGGTGCTGGCCTATTCCGGCGGGCTCGACACCTCCATCATCCTGAAATGGCTGCAGACCACCTACCGCTGCGAGGTGGTCACCTTCACCGCCGACCTCGGCCAGGGCGAGGAGATCGAGCCCGCGCGCGAGAAGGCGCTGCTTCTCGGCATCAAGCCGCACAACATCTTCATCGAGGACTTGCGCGAAGAGTTCGTGCGCGACTACGTGTTCCCCATGTTCCGGGCAAACGCGCTCTACGAGGGCCAGTATCTCCTCGGCACCTCGATCGCGCGGCCGCTGATCGCCAAGCGCCAGATCGAGATCGCGGAGAAGGTCGGCGCCGACGCCGTCGCCCACGGCGCGACCGGCAAGGGCAACGACCAGGTGCGCTTCGAGCTCAGCTATTACGCGCTCAAGCCCGACGTGACCGTGATCGCGCCGTGGCGGGAATGGGAGCTGCGCTCGCGCGAGGCGCTCATCGCCTTTGCCGAGCAGCACCAGATCCCGATTGCGAAGGATAAGCGCGGCGAGGCGCCGTTCTCGGTCGACGCCAATCTCCTGCACGCGTCCTCGGAGGGCAAGGTGTTGGAAGACCCGGCGCAAGAAGTGCCGGACTACGTCTATTCGCGCACCCTCGATCCGCAGGCGGCGCCCGATCGGCCGGCTTATGTCGAGGTCGAGTTCGAGCGCGGCGACGCCGTCGCGCTCGA
Organism: Hyphomicrobiales bacterium; assembly: GCA_019237215.1. Taxonomy (GTDB): domain Bacteria; phylum Pseudomonadota; class Alphaproteobacteria; order Rhizobiales; family Xanthobacteraceae; genus VAZQ01. Next base: position 2,925 of record JAFAHL010000650.1, read on the forward strand.
CGGGCAGCGGCTCTCGCCTGCCAATCTGCTCGCCCAGCTCAACGCGCTCGGCCGCGCCCACGGCATCGGGCGGCTCGATCTCGTCGAGAATCGCTTCGTCGGCATGAAGTCGCGCGGCATGTACGAGACGCCGGGCGGCACCATCCTGATCGCGGCGCACCGCGGCATCGAATCCATCACGCTCGACCGCGGCGCAGCCCACCTCAAGGACGAGCTCATGCCGAAATACGCCGAGCTCATCTACAATGGCTTCTGGTTCACACCTGAGCGCGAGATGCTGCAGGCTGCCATCGACGCCTCGCAGGAGTTCGTGACCGGAACGGTCAAGCTCATGCTCTACAAAGGCCAGGCCGCGGTCGTGGGGCGGTCATCGCCCTATTCGCTCTACGATCGGGAGCTCGTCACGTTCGAGGAGGGGGAGGTCGCCTATGACCACCGCGACGCCGAGGGGTTCATTCGGCTCAACGCGCTGCGGCTGCGCACCCTGGCGCAGCGCCGGAAAAAGCTGAAGCCGAAGACATAGGGCGTGGCCCGCCGCGTTGCGCACGCGCCCGCCTCGCACCCGCCGATCAAGCTACTCGCCGGCGCGGCGGGGCGGCCGCAAGTGGGCCGAGCCGAAGGCCAATGGCTGCCGCCGTTTCAACGTATCAGGCACGTTGACGTCGACGTCGACGAATTGAATGCAGGTTTGTGTCTTGGTGTGCCGGGTCCCGCTGTGCCACCCCCCGTCGCGAAGTCGAACGTCGGTCACCCCGGCGAGGCTAAAGCAGCGCCAGTCGCCTTGCGGCGGCAGCCTCGACGCGGTGTCGCCGCCGAACTGAAACACGAATACGGCCTCCTGTCCGAGCTTCTTGTAGCCCAAGATATGCGGGCACGCCTCGCGATAGTGTCCACCATAAATGCATGTGATCTGTTTGCGGGCGCGCGCGGCTTGCCAGATGAGGCGATAGATCGTGCTCGGCCGCTTGCTCGGCGGCTGCTCGTTGGCGTTGCTACGCTCCCGGCTCATTTTGGCCGACCATCATGGCGTGACAGCTTGAAGTGATGAGATCGATGTTTTCGCACGCCAAAATGTTGCGCCTAAGGCATCTTGCAGCGGTGATTCCAACATTAGGAGCAGCTCACATTCCGCGCCACGCCATAACGGCGCCCCGATCTTCGCCGTTGCCTCGCGGGCGCAAATGATCAAGATGGGCTGCCGCCTGAGCTAGTGAGGCGCTAACGACGGCGCGGAGAGAAAATGGAATTCGGTGTCTTCGATCACCTCGACCGTCATGGCGGCGCGCTTGCGGACTATTACGAGGATCGTCTCAAAATTGCGGAGGCCTACGATCGCGCCGGGTTCTACGCTTATCATCTCGCCGAGCATCACGCGACGCCGCTCGGCATGGCGCCCTCGCCGAGCGTGTTCCTCGCCGCCGTGGCGCAGCGCACGACGCGGCTTCGCTTCGGTCCGCTGGTCTGGCCGATGCCGCTTCATCACCCGCTGCGACTGATCGAGGAAATTTGCATGCTCGATCAGTTGAGCGGCGGACGCCTCGAACTCGGCTTCGGGCGCGGCGCCGCGCCGATCGAGCTCGAATATTACGGCGTCGATCCGCGGGACGCGCAAGAGATCTACGCCGAGGCGGTCGAGCTCGTGCTCGAGGGGCTGACCCACAAGGTGCTCGACTTCAAGGGTCGGCGCTTCTCCTTCAGCGGCGTGCCGATGGAGATCGAGCCGCTGCAGAAACCGCATCCCCCGATCTGGTATGGCGTGCACGCGCCCGAGAGCGCCGAGCGCGCCGCGCGCCGTAATCTCAACGTGGTCAGTCTCGATCCGCCGAACGAAACCCGGCGCTCCATCGAGCGCTATCGCGCAGTGTGGTCGCAAGTTCACGCGCGCACGGCCGCCTTCCCCAAGCTCGGCCTCGGCCGCTTCATCGTCGTGGCGCCGAGCGATGCGGCGGCGTTGGCTTTGGCGCGCCGTGCCTACCTCGTGTGGCACGCAAGCTTCACGCATTTGTTCCGCCGGCACGGACGGCCGCAATCGCATCCCCGTCCCGCGACCTTCGATTTGTTGGTAGAGCGCGGGCAGGGCATCGCCGGCGCGCCGGCAACGGTGACGCAATTCCTTGCCTCCCAGCTCGCCGAGACCGGTTGCAACTACGTGGTCGGTCAATTCGCCTTCGGCGATCTGACCCGCGAGGAAAGCCTGCAGTCGATCGGCCTCTTCGCCCGCGAGGTGATGCCGCTCCTGCGCGCCAAGGCGGCCGCCGGTGCGATGGAAACGGCCGGCGTTGCCGCGCGTGGGCGCCGTTGATATCGTCGCTTTCGCCGACAGCCCTGCCGGAGCTTGCGTTTGAGCACGATGGAGTCAAGTCGAATTCGGCTGGCGGCCGACGTGGGCGGGACCTTCACCGATGTCGCCGCCTTCGACGAGACCACCGGAGAGCTCCGCCTCGGAAAGACGCTCACGACCCCCGCGCGGCTCGTCACCGGCGTGGAGAAAGGGGTGACGAAGGCCGGCGCGCGGTTCTCCGGTGCGCGCCTATTCCTTCACGGTACCACCGTTGCGATCAACACCATTCTGGAACGCACGGGGGCGCCATGCGCGCTCCTCACCACCCAAGGCTTCCGCGATATCTACGAGATCGGTCGCGTCAATCGGCCGGAATCCTACAATCTCTTCTTCCGCCGCCACCGACCGTTGATCGAGCGCGACCTGCGCTATGAGATCCGCGAGCGCGTGGACGCACACGGCAAGGTGTTGATCGAGCTCGACGAGCATCAAGTGCGCGCCGCCGTGGCCGACGCGGTCCGTCAGGGCGTAGAGGCGATCGCGATCTTGTTCCTGCACTCCTACCGCAATCCCGCGCACGAGCAGCGCGCGAAAACGATTATCGAGGCGAGCCATCCGCATCTCTTCGTCACCGCCTCGCACGAGCTCTCGCAGGAATATCGCGAGTTCGAACGCACCTCGACGGCGGCGGCGAATGCCTATATCGGGCCGCGCGTGCGACGCTATCTCGGCGAGATCGGCGATCATCTCGAGGCCGCCGGCTTCGACGGCGACTTTCTGATCGTGCAATCGACCGGCGGCCTGTTCGGCGTCGAGGAGGCGCAAAGCGCCTGCATCCGGATGCTCGAATCCGGACCGGCGGCGGGCGTGATCGGCACCAAGGCGCTGTGCGATCGCATCGGGCTCAAGAACGCGATCGCCTTCGATATGGGCGGCACGACCGCCAAGGCCGGCGTCATCCATGGCGGCGACGTGCTGATGACCGGCAGCGCGCTCATCGGCGGCTACGCCACCGGGCTGCCGGTGCAGATCCCAATGATCGACATCCAGGAGGTCGGCACCGGCGGCGGCTCGATTGCGCGCGCCGACGTGGGGGCGCTGCATGTCGGGCCGGAAAGCGCGGGCGCCCAGCCCGGCCCGGTCTGCTACGGGCTCGGCGGCGTCGAGCCCACCATCACCGATGCCAACCTCATCCTCGGGCGCCTCGGCGCCGACCGATTTCTCGGCGGCGAGATCAAGCTCGACGCCGAAGGCGCGAGGCGCGCGCTTGAAGCCCGCGTCGCCACGCCGCTCGGCCTCGATCTGACGGCGGCGGCCGACGGCATCCTGCGCATCGCCACCACCAAAATGTCCCACATGGTGCGTTGGGTCACCACCGAGCGCGGCCTCGATGCCGCCGATTTCACCCTCGTCGCCTATGGCGGTGCCGGCCCCTTGCACGCCGCGATGGTTGCGCGCGAACTGCGCATCGCCAAGGTCGTCGTCCCGCGCGCGCCCGGCCATTTCTCCGCTTACGGTATGCTGGTCGCGGAGCTGCGCCGCGATTTCGTCAAAACCTGGTTCACGCCGCTCGTCGAGGCCTCGTTTGCGGCGATGGAGAACATCTACGCCGAGATGGAGCGCCGCGGCCGCGAGGCCGTGCGCCGCAGCGACGTGGCCGTCGCCGGCATTGCGATCGAGCGCGCGGCGGACATGCGTTATGTCGGGCAGGAGCACGCGGTCGCCGTCGAGCTGCCGCTCGAGCTGTTTCGAACCGAGGATCGCGACGGCATTAAAATGCGCTTCGACGCCGTGCATGCGACTCGCTACGGCTATTCAGCCTCCGGCGAGAAGGCCGAGATCGTGAGCCTGCGCAGCGCGATCACAGGTCTCCTGCGCAAGCCGACCTTCGAGCCCATCGCGGCGCGCCAGCCGGCGCCGCCGCCCGGCGCGTTTCGCGGCTCCCGTCCCGTCTATTTCGCCGAGGCCGGCCGCCCCGTCGATACGCCGAGTTACGATCGCGCATCGTTGCTCGCCGAAAATCGCATCGCCGGCCCCGCGCTGATCGAGGAATACGCCTCGACCACCGTCGTTCACCCCGGCGATGTCGTCACGGTCGATGCCTTCGGCGATCTGGTGATCGAAATTCTGCGGAGCTGAAGATGGATGCCGCGCTGAAAGCCAAGCTTACGTCCGCCGGCTACCGGCCCGATCCGGTGACGACCGAAATCGTGCGCAACGGCCTCATCGCCGCGACCGAGGAGATGAAGACCAACCTGATGCGCACTGCCTACAACATGATCATCTACGAGGCGCTCGATTTTACCGTCGGCCTGTTCGACGCGGAAGGCAACACGATTTCGATCGGACTCGGGCTGCCGATGTTCATCCGCGGCATGAGCGACACGGTGAAGGCGAAGCTCGAGCACTACGGCGTGGAGAACCTCGATCCCGGCGACATCCTGCTGACCAACGACGCCTACAT
>JAFAHL010000684.1 GCA_019237215.1 Hyphomicrobiales bacterium
ACTCCAAAGCCCGAGTACGACTCGTAGCGTCATGCCTCCTGCAAAATCGGAAAAAAACAGCCAGGTGATACTTCGCTCGACAACGGTCGCGGCAAAGGCCAGGTAGAAAACAAGCCAGACGATATCGTTCCTAAAAAAATCGATCACAAGGTTCGAAAGCTTTTTCGTCTCCATTCACAATTCTCCCATTCACGACACGCGTCGTCCCCGCGACCACATACTCTTGGCTAACCGACGACTCCGCTCGAAGGGGATGTGACTTGGGGATTGGAGTAGGGATCGCAAACCGTACCCGGAGAAAATGCCTAATATTTCGTGTACTTAACACAGATTCTTGGCGGAGAGGGAGGGATTCGAACCCCCGATACGGTTACCCGTATGCCGCATTTCGAGTGCGGTGCTTTCAACCACTCAGCCACCTCTCCGTGGCGCAGAAGGCGCAAACATCCTGCCGGTCGGCGGCTATGTATCCAACGCGAGACGGTTAAACAAGAACGGTCTGTCGCCCCGCGCGGGTCATCGTGGCGTCGATCGCGCCGACGCGGCGGAACACCTTAGCGAGGAGTCTCGGCCTAGCGCGCGGCCGCGTTCTCGCCGAGCCAGCCGATGATGAGATCCGCGATCTGCAGGTTGTTCTTGTCCATCATCAGCATGTGGCTGTTGCCCTTGTGGCCGGCCTCGGGCAGCAGCAGGAATTTGGCCGCGCCGCCGGCGGACCTGACGGCGTTGACGGTCGCGGCGCAGCCGTCGCGGCGCTCGTCTCCGTTCGGTCCCGGCGCGCCCCGGCTGTTGTCGCCCCACACCGACAGCAGCGGAACCTTGGAAAAGATCTTCACCACTTCGTCCGCCGTCACCGGCGCGCAATTGCCCTCGACATTGACGAAGCCCAGCATCTTGGCGGCGCGGGCGCGCACGAGGTCCATGCCGTAGGCGCCGGACTGCGAATGCACCATGACGACCGCGGGCCCGATCTTGTCCAAGAGCGCGCCGAGCGCCTGCACGGTATTGGCGCCGGCGCCGGGCAGCGTCGCCTCCGCGTTGGGCACGAGCTGCGCGGTGTACTGGTCGAACGCCTCGATCGGAAACTGCGAGCCGGGGAAGGGGGTCGGATAGCTCGCGCCGATGCGGAAGAAATACCAGGCGCGCTCGCGCGGCGCGATCTGGATGTCGGGCAGCAAAGCAGCATTGGATTCGGCACGCGCGCGGTTGATCGCCGTCGGGTTGAAACCCGAGCGCCCGCGCCCGGAATGATCGACGACGTAAACCGGGAAACCCTTGCGTGCGAAATAGGTCGCCCAGCCCTCGCGCCCGTCCGGGGTGGTCTCGTAGGTGGCGCCGGTGTGGCCGGAGCCGTGCACCATGACGACCGCCGGCCCGCTGACCGTCTTCGGGATGCGGTATTGGACGTACATCTGGTTGACGGTGATCGTGCCGGGTTGCGCGATGCCGCCGACCGCGGTGCCGGGGTGCGTCGACTGGGTGAGTTGGCCGTTGACGAAGAAGCTGCCTTCGTCTTGCAGCTCCAACGGCCCGCCGAGCGATCCCGCCATTGCGCTTCCTCCCGTCGCCAGCAGCAAGGCTGCCGCTGCCGCGCGCCAATCTCCGTCGATGCAGATCATGAGCAAGCTCCCCGTCGGATGATGCAAGATTGGCGTTCGGGACCTGTCGCCCGTCATCTCGCGGCGCGTCCGGCTTGAAGCATATTGCGCGCGCGCCAGTGGACAAAGCAACGGTGCATAAACGGCGCGTATAAACCCGCTCGGCCGTCGGACCGTCCCTTCCGCCAGCGCAGGGCCCTTAACCAGCAAGCTGGGTCAGGGATGACCGCCCGCGGCGGGAGTATTATCTTTGGGGCATCCATCGCGCCGTCGCCGGCGCAGGAGGACGGTCCGTGGTTAGAATGGATGCGGTTCGACGCGAGTTGCGCGGCAGCGCCATCGCCCTGGTGATGGTGGCCGTGACCACGGTCGTGGTCTATGCGCTGACCCAATCGCTGGAGGTACGCCGCGGCTCCGTCATCTATCTGCTGCCGGTGCTGCTCGCGGGCTGGCACCTCGGTCTGGTCCCGGCGCTGGTTGCGGCGGTCGCGGGCGTGCTCTGGTCGGGATACTTTTTCTTTTCGCCGTACTACAGCTTCTACCTCGCGCGGCCGAACGAAATCCTCAATCTCGTGTTGTTCATGGTGGTCGCCGGGGTCACCAGCCACCTTGCGAATTCGATGAAGATACAAACCGAAATCGCCCGCAAACGCGAAAAGGAAATGGGCGATCTCTACGCCTTCTCGCGCCGGCTGGCGGCGGCGTCATCCGCCGCGGACATCTATCTCGCGATCGAGCAGCATCTGGCGAGCCTCGTCCAGCGCAAGGTGGTGTTGTTCGGAACGGGCTCCGGCGGCGATCGCGATGCCAAACCCGAGCAGGGCGCGTTGTCGCAGCGCGTGCATTCCGCGATTGCGGAGGTGCAAGCCGGCCGCACGCTCGCGACCACGGTGGACGACGGCGCCGGCGACATCTGGCTGGTGCGTCGCGTATCGCAGAAAAATGCCGACTTCGGCGTCATCGCCATCGACCTCGGCAGCGTCCGGCCAAGTGACATCGAGGAGGTGCGCAAACGCGTCGACGACGTGCTGTCGGACGCCGCCGCTACGCTCGAGCGGCTCGACGTCGCGCGCGCGCTCAACGACGCGAGGATGCGTTCCGAGACCGAGCTGCTGCGTGAGGCGCTGATCGGCTCGGTCTCGCACGAACTGCGCACGCCGCTCGCTTCGATTCTCGGCGCCGCGACGGTGTTGAGCAAATCCGCGGTGATCGCCAAGGACAAACGGCTCACTTCGCTCGCCGGCGTCGTGCGTGACGAGGCTGATCGCCTCAACAACGATATCCAGAATCTCCTCGATGCGACCCGGATCAGCCGCGCCCAGATCAGGCCGCGGCAGGAATGGATCGAGCCGCAGGATATCGTCAATTCCGCGCTCGAGCGCCGGCGTCGGCGGCTCTCCGCGCATACCCTTTCGCTCGACGTGGATTCCAATCTGCCATTCATCTATGTCGATCCTGTGCTGGTCGAGCAGGCGTTCGGGCAAATCGTCGACAACGCGGCGAAATATTCGCCGCCGGGTTCGCCGATCACCGTCGCCGCCAAGCGCAACGGCCGCGACGTCGTGCTTTCGGTCCATGACGAGGGCGTCGGGCTCACCGCGCAGGAGAACGCGCAGCTCGGCGAGCGATTCTTCCGCGGCGCCCGCCACGCGGCCACGACCTCGGGGTCGGGTCTTGGCCTGTGGATCGCGAAGGCCTTCGTCAGCGCCAACGGCGGCAAGCTCGAGGCTGCGAGCGCGGGCGCCGATCAAGGCACCACGGTGTCGATCCATCTGCCCTTTGCAACGCCCGCGAGCCAACCCGAGGTCGGTCCCGATGACTGAAGCCAATCCCGTTGTCCTTGTTGTCGACGACGAAGTGCAAATTCGCCGCTTTCTGCGGGCTGGGCTCGAACTCGACGGCTTTGCCGTGCAGGACGCCGAGACCGGCGCCGATGCGCTGCGCTGGGCGACGCTCAAGCCGCCCGACCTCGTGATACTCGATCTCGGATTGCCGGACATGGACGGGTCCGAGGTGCTCGAGCGCCTGCGGGCCTGGTCGAGCGTTCCGCTCATCGTGCTGTCGGTGCGCTCCAACGAGGCGGAGAAGGTGCGCCTGCTGGAGAGCGGCGCCGACGATTATGTGGTCAAGCCGTTCGGCATGGCGGAGCTTCTGGCGCGCGCGCACGCCGCCATGCGCCGGCACGTGCGCGTCTCGACCGGCGAGCCGGTGGTCAAGGTGGGGCCGCTTGCGATCGACCTTGCCGCACGCATCGTAACCATCAACGGCGCGCGCGTGATGCTCACCCCGAAGGAATATCGGCTGCTGCAGTTGTTGGCGCAGCACGCCGGCAACGTCGTCACCCACCAGTTCCTGCTCAAGGAGGTGTGGGGCTCGCCGCATCTGCAGGACACCCATTACCTGCGCATCTTCGTGCGCAAGCTGCGCCAGAAGATCGAGGCCGATCCGACCCAGCCGCGCATCCTGCTGACCGAGCTCGGCATCGGCTACCGCCTCGCCGTGCCGGAGCCGGCGCGGACCGCGGTAGCGTCGTAGATTTGCAATATGGCCTGTAGGATGGGTTGAGCGCAGCGAAACCCATCGACGCCGTGGTGGGTTTCGCGAGGTCGCTCAACCCACCCTACGGATTCACA
>JAFAHL010000697.1 GCA_019237215.1 Hyphomicrobiales bacterium
GAACTGCTGCGGCTGCTCGCCGAGACGCGCGGCGTCGACGGGCGCGGCATCGAGCTGTCGCGCGAGGGCGTCAACGAATGCGTGGCCAAGGGCCTCGCCGTGATCCAGGGCGATGCCGACACCGACCTCGCCGATTATCCCGACGACGCCTTCGACTATGTGGTGCTGTCGCAGACCCTGCAGGCGACCCGCCAGCCGCGCATCGTGCTCGAGCACATGTTGCGCATCGGCCGCCACGGCATCGTGTCGTTTCCGAACTTCGGCCACTGGAGAATCCGCCTGCAGATTCTGCTGGGCGGGCGCATGCCGCGCACCGACAACCTACCCTATGCATGGTGGGAGTCGCCCAACATCCACTTCTGCACCATCAAGGATTTTCGCCAACTCTGCCACGTGGTCGGCGCGCGAATGGAAAAAGCGGTGGCGCTCAATGCCTGGGGGCGGGCGTTGCGCTTCAACGCGCCGTGGTGGACGTGGAACCTGCTCGGCGAGCAGGGCGTGTTCCTGCTCAGCCGGCGAGGGATGAACGGAACGCAGGGCGCTGCGCCCTCGCCGGGAGCAGGCCGCTAGCCCGCTGCGCGTGCTTGGGGCGCTGTTTGGTTTCCGCGAGACTCAGCTGCCGACGTCGTCCGCGCGCGCAATGTCGCCGGCCTGCGCCACCTCGCCATAGACCCCGCAATCGGCGTGGCCGAAGCTGCGGATGAGCGTGTCGGGGATCGAGAGATCGCGCATGCCGGTGTCGGGATCGACGTTGGTCGCGGCGCAACGCACGATCGGCTTGATGATCTTGAGCCACGCGCTGCCGCCGAGCGCGATCTCACGGCCGACGAGATCGAATTCGTGCCACGCCGGCCAGCCCGTCACGTAGACATTGGCGCGAAAGCGCAGCGGATGGACGGGTCGGCCGACCGCGCCTTCGACTGCGGCGACCGAGGCGAGGTTGATGATCGAGACCACCTTGCGCGCAACGTCGGAGAAGCTGAAGCCGGGCGCGTGCAGCACTTTCGGTGCCCCCCGCAACTCGTCGCCGCAGAAGACCGCGAAGAACCGTTCGATCACGGCGCGGCCTGCAGGCGTGCGCAAGTCGCCGCGCGCGACCTCACGGCCTTGCGCCTCGACGGCGAGCGTGTGGTTTGAGTCGTCGAAGCGCGTGCGCAGCTGTGCTAGCCGCTCGTTGCGCATCAACATCAGGTAGCGCTGCTTGGGCTGATGGCGGGGTGCGGCGGGGTCGAAGCCGGACGGCCCGTTCTCGATGGCGTAGAGGCGATCGGCCGGCAGCGTGTCCTGGACCGCAAGCGTTGTGCGCGCGAGCGGCTCAGGCGACAGCCCCTTCACCGGATAGCGGTAGATGGCGTGGATCTTTGCATTTGCGGTGGTCATCGCTTTATTTGTTAGCGGGTGAACCGCCGCCTGCCTAGACGGCGCCCGAAAATCGGCGGCCGGCTCTACCGCCGCAACTTGCCGCTTCCCACATAGTGCGAAGTGTCGCCGTCCGGGGGCTCAGGCCGATTGATCATGCACAGATATTTGGCTTAGGTCAGTGGCGGCGCAACGCCGCTCGCGCCGAAGGGGTGGTGGAGTGAGGGAGCTGACATGGATTTCGAGAAATACACCGACCGCGCCCGCGGGTTCGTTCAATCCGCCCAATCGCTGGCGCTGCGCGAGGGCCACCAACAGTTTACCCCCGAGCACCTGCTCAAGGTTCTGCTCGACGATCCCGAGGGCTTGGCGAGCGGCTTGATCGATCGCGCGGGCGGCCGCTCGCGCGAAGCGCTGTCGGCCGTGGAGGCGGCGCTCGCCAAGCTTCCCAAAGTGTCGGGCAGCGGCGCCGGTCAGGTCTATCTGGCGCCGGCGCTGGCACGGGTCTTCGATCAAGCGCAGAAAGTCGCGGAAAAGGCGGGCGACAGCTACGTCACCGTCGAGCGGTTGCTGCTTGCGCTCGCGCTCGAGAAGGACAGCGAGGCCGGAAAGATCCTGGCCCGCGCCGGCGTCACCCCGCAAGCTCTCAACGAGGCGGTCAACGCCTTGCGCAAGGGCCGCACGGCCGACACCAGCTCGGCTGAGAATGCCTACGACGCGCTCAAGAAATATACCCGTGACCTCACCCAGGCCGCACGCGACGGCAAAATCGATCCGGTGATCGGTCGCGATGAGGAGATCCGGCGTACCATCCAGGTGCTCTCCCGCCGCACCAAGAACAATCCGGTGTTGATCGGCGAGCCCGGCGTCGGCAAGACCGCAATCGTGGAAGGCCTCGCCCAGCGCATCGTCAACGGCGACGTACCGGAGAGCTTGCACGACAAGAAGCTGCTTGCGCTCGACATGGGCGCGTTGATCGCGGGCGCCAAATATCGCGGCGAGTTCGAGGAGCGGCTCAAAGCGGTGTTGCAGGAGGTGACCTCATCGGCCGGCGGCATCATCCTGTTCATCGACGAGATGCATACTCTCGTCGGCGCCGGCAAGGCGGAGGGCGCCATGGACGCCTCCAACTTGCTCAAGCCGGCGCTCGCCCGCGGCGAATTGCACTGCGTCGGGGCGACCACGCTCGATGAATACAAGAAATATGTCGAGAAGGACGCGGCCCTCGCCCGGCGCTTCCAGCCGGTCTACATCGACGAGCCGAGCGTCGAAGATACCATCTCGATCCTGCGCGGGCTCAAGGACAAATACGAGCAGCACCATGGCGTTCGCATCACCGATTCGGCGTTGGTCGCGGCGGCGACGCTATCGCACCGCTACATCACCGATCGCTATCTGCCGGACAAAGCAATCGACCTGATCGACGAGGCGGCCGCGCGCCTCAAGATGCAGGTCGATTCCAAGCCCGAGGAGCTGGATACGATCGACCGCGAGATCATCCGGCTCAAGATCGAGCAAGAAGCGCTGCGCAAGGAGAGCGATCCAGGTTCGAAGGAGCGGCTCAAGCGGCTCGAGAAGGAATTGGTCGCGCTCGAGAAGCAATCCGCCGACCTCACCGCGCGCTGGAAGGCCGAGAAGGACAAGCTCTCGGACGCTCAAAAGCTCAAGACCGAGCTCGATCATCTGCGGGTCGAGCTCGCGAACACACAACGCAAGGGCGAATATCAGCGCGCGGGCGAGCTCGCTTATGGTCGCATTCCGGAAATCGAGAAGAAGCTCAAGAACATCGAGGCCGCCGAGGGCAAGGGCGCCATGGTCGAGGAGGCGGTGACCGCCGACCACGTGGCGCAGGTGGTCTCGCGTTGGACCGGCGTGCCGGTCGAGAGGATGCTCGAAGGCGAGAAGGAGAAGCTCCTGCGCATGGAGGAGCAGCTCGGTAAGCGCGTGATCGGCCAAGCGGAGGCGGTCAAGGCGGTATCAACCGCGGTGCGGCGCGCGCGCGCAGGCTTGCAAGATCCGCACCGGCCGATCGGCTCGTTCATGTTCTTGGGGCCGACCGGCGTGGGCAAGACCGAACTGACTAAAGCACTGGCCGAGTACCTGTTCGACGACGAGAATGCGCTGATCCGCATCGACATGTCGGAATACATGGAGAAACATTCGGTCGCCCGCCTGATCGGCGCACCGCCCGGCTATGTCGGCTACGAGGAAGGCGGCACGCTCACCGAGGCAGTGCGACGGCGACCCTACCAGGTGGTGCTGTTCGACGAGATCGAAAAGGCCCACCCCGACGTGTTCAACGTGCTCCTGCAGGTGCTCGACGATGGCCGCCTCACCGACGGCCAGGGTCACACCGTCGACTTCCGCAACACGCTCATCGTGATGACCTCGAATCTCGGCTCCGAGTATCTGGCCAACCAGCCGGAGGGGCAGGACAGCGACGCGGTGCGGGATCAGGTCATGGCGGTGGTGCGGGCGAACTTCCGCCCCGAATTCCTCAACCGCATCGACGAGATCATCCTGTTCCACCGGCTCAAGCGCAGCGACATGACGAAGATCGTCGATATCCAAATGGCGCGGCTGGCGAAGCTGCTCGAAGACCGCAAGATCACCATCGTGCTCGAACCCTCGGCGCGCGACTGGCTCGCCGAGAAGGGCTACGATCCCGCCTATGGCGCTCGCCCGCTCAAGCGCGTGATCCAGAAATCGGTGCAGGATCCGCTCTCCGAGCTCATTTTGTCCGGTCGTATCAAGGACGGTGAGAAGGTGGTGATCTCGGCCGGCAAGCAAGGGCTCACCTTCAACGGCAAGCTTGCCGCGGCGGCCTGATCGGACGACAAGGCGGGATTGGCGAAGGAAGGGCTGAGACCGCGCGTGTGCCGTCAGCGCGTCTGCGCGTAGCGCGACGGCGTGGCGCGGGTCATCAAGGTGTCGAGCCGGGTGCGTTCCTGCTCGAAGGCAGTGAGCAACGCTCCCTCCAGCACCCGCCCGCGCGGCAGCCTGACCTTCATCGGGTCGACAAAGCGGCCGTTGATCAGAATTTCGAAGTGCAGGTGCGCGCCGGTCGACAGTCCGGTCGAGCCGACATAGCCGATCACCTGCCCCTGGCGGACTTTCATGCCCGCCTCCATGCCGCGGGCGAAAGCCGACATGTGGCCATAGGCGGTCTCGTAGCCATTGGCGTGCCGGATGCGGATGTACTTTCCGTAGCCGCCTTCCCAGCCGACCTTGTCGATAACGCCGTTGCCGGCGGCGAACACCGGCGTCCCCGTGGATGAGCCCCAGTCCACTCCGGTATGCATCTTGTCGTAGCCGAGCAGGGGATGGTTACGACCGCCGAAGCCGGACGTTACGTTTCCGTCTGAGACCGGCTTGCGCACCAGGAACTTCTTCGCGCTCTTGCCCGTCTCGTCGTAATAGTCGACGACGTTGTCGTCGTTCGTTTGGTAGCGGTAGAATTTTCTCGTCTCACCGCCGGTGGTCAGCAACGCGAACAATACGTCGGCCTTGCTGTTGTCGCCCGGGTTCTCGTCTTCGCCGGCGAACAGGACCTCGAAGGAATCGCCGGGCTGAACCTTGCGTTGGAAATCGATGTCGTAGGAATAGACGCGGATGAAGTCGTCGATCACCGGACGCGGCACGTGATTGCGTAGCGCTGTCTCGTAGATGCTCTGATAGAGCCGGACGCCCTTGCCGTCGTCGTCATCGTCGTTGCCGGAAGACGCTACGCTGTTGGCGCGGCGGACGTCGACGGCGACGTATTTGCCCATCTCCGACCATGCCACCATCGCCTCGACGGCGGCGTCGGTGGCGATGACGACGCGCACCGGCCGCAGCCGTATGCCATCGCTCGCCGGCGCGAGCAGAACGCGCAGCTTGTAGCCGTCCCTTGGGCTGCTGTCTTTTCCGCGTCCGCCGAACGCGGTCGTTATCGCCTTGACCTCGTCCGCGGTCGCGCCCATCTCGCGCAGGAACGCGGAGACGGAGTCGCCCTTCTTGAGCACGATCGTGCGTTCGTTCCAGGCATTGCCGCCGGTCATTTGCGACGTGGTCTTGGGCAGTAGGCTGACGTTTTCCGGCACGATCCGGGGTTCGAAACCGGCATAGGGATCGCCATTCCGCTCGGGCGCGTAGGCCGCTAGCGTCGTCGGAAGGGCGCTTGCGAGCACGGCCGGCCTTTGCGCCAAGTTGCCATCCCAGTTCGCGGCTTCGCGCACGCGTGCGAGCACCTCGTCGATCGGCGCCACCGCGGCGATCTTCGCCCGCGGCAAGACCGTGTTGAGATCGCGGGTCAAGAACGAGACCTCGGCATCGGGCTCGGCGCCGGCGGCGTCTTGGGCGCCCGTCGGGAGGCCCTCGGCTTTAGCCAGCATCTTCTGCGCATTGAACGGAGGAATGTTGGCCGAGAGCTCGGACACCGAGAGCGACAGATTTCCCGCCACGCGGATGAAGGGACGCACGCGTACGATCTCGCGGTTGCCGCTGCCGCGGCTTGTCGTGGACACGCGAATGACCTGCCGCGCGGCGTTGGCTTCGCCGGGGGGCGGCAGGCGATCGGTCTTGCGGGCCACGTTGGCCACGCGCTCGACGATGCCGCTGACGGCCCCGCGCACGGCCGCCTCGACGCGCTCCGGCACGGTGGCGAAGTTGGTCTCGCCGTCGAGCGCTGCAAAAACGGCGCCGCTCATCAGGGCAGCGCCGCAAAGACCCGTGAGAACGGTGCCGCTGAACCATTGGACCGAGACGCGGCGGCGGTCCACCAAGCCGCTGGTCTCGCCGTCGACCGACAACGGCGGCTCGTTGCCGAGATCGATGCGCTCGGCCTCCAAGTTCGAACGCAATGCCCCGTGTCGTTTGCGCAGGTCCAAGCCCGACATCCCCTCCGCCCAGGCCTTAAGGGCGGTTCACCCCAACACCGCAGGTGCCAAACGCGACCGGGACGGCGGGCGTTGACTTGAAGACGCGGCACACGCCGTCGCCTTCACGGTCCGTCAACGACCCGTGTCCAAGCTCTTCTGGCCTAATCGATGGGTGGCGCCGTACGTCGCGCATAGTGTGACGTCGACGCAATTCCCCCCCGAAGTGACACCTCCCACTGCCCCGACAAGAGGGACGGAGGAATGTGGCCGCAGTACGGCGCGCGGGGACCTTTCCAGGCCGGCTAACCCCCCTATATCACTTAAGAACATGGCTGTTGCCGGATTGCACCGGGAGGGTGGATTTTCGCCCCTTCGGGGTGTTGACATTTGACACCCCTAACGCCTATATAACGTTAATTCGGCACGCCGCCGCCTCGGTGCGACGGCGCGTCTTTGAAGCTCCTCACTGATATTCGGTGACCAGGCTTCCGATCCCGATCGGAGGCTACGGGCTTCGACGGCTCTCCGGTTCACCGGAGGGCGGGACCGCCCTGGTCCCGGGCTGTTTGACAGGTGAATCGGAAGAAAGAGAAACGTGGACGGCGGAGTCCTTGCGGGCCGCGTCCCCGATCGGAGACGTATGTCCATCGGGGTGCGGCCGGACGAGACTTCGGCGGTCGACGTTTCAGGTCAACACCCCTGTCGTGCAAGCGGCAGGAGTGGGACCTCGTCAAACGTTGTGATCGGCCGGGAAAAGTTCTCATCCAACTTGAGAGTTTGATCCTGGCTCAGAGCGAACGCTGGCGGCAGGCCTAACACATGCAAGTCGAGCGCC
>JAFAHL010000741.1 GCA_019237215.1 Hyphomicrobiales bacterium
TCCGTCCCGAGCGTCACGTGGAGAATTCGATCGCGACGATGCGCAAGCGACTGACGATCGCCCTGGCGAAGTCCTTGTTTCGATGCCCCTGCTGCCAAGCCGTCTCACGACGAAGGAACTTCAACCAGCGCTTGTGACACAGTAGAACTAAGAGCCTGTCTGGGAAGTTAACGAATCGTTAGAATCGCTTATGATTCAAGGAAGGCAGCCCGAATCACTTTAGGTGGGTTGCCGATGTGGACCAACGAAAATCGCGCTCGCTACGACCGCAGCCAGCTGCGCTATCCGAGCGATGTGACCGATGCCGAATGGACGCATATCGAGCCGCTCATTCCGCCGGCCAAGCGCGGCGGCAACCGACGTCATGTCGATGAGCGCGAGGTCGTCAACGGCCTGATGTACGTCCTGAGCACCGGTTGCCAATGGCGCGCCGTCCCGAAGGACCTGCCGCCGCGCTCGACGCTTTACGATTACTTCGATCGCTGGGGTCGCGACCGCACGCTCGATCGCATCCACGACGCGCTCTACGTCAAGTGTCGCGAAGCCGCCGCTCGCGAGGCGAGCCCGACCGCCGCGATCATCGACAGCCAGAGCGTCAAGAGCGCGGAAAAAGATCCTATGCGGGTGGACGGCGGCCCGACTTGGTAGGCTGAGCTTCCACACCAGCATGGAGGCAACCGATGCAGTCCGCCACCTCCGCGACCGCTGTCGCGACCACCGTCCGCGCGAATGATATCACGCTGTTCGCCTCGCTCGAATTGAGCAAATCGAAATGGGTTGTGACAATCAACAGTCCGGGCAGCGAGAAGTTTTCCAAGCATGTGATTGAGGGTGGAGACGGCGCCTGCCTGCTCGACCTTCTTTCGCGGTCGAGGGCCAAAGCCGAGCAGCGCTACGGCGTGCCGGTGAAAGCGGTCGTCATTCAGGAAGCGGGATTGGACGGGTTTTGGATTCATCGCTTGCTGCTTGCCAACGGGATTGAGAGCCACGTCGTCGACGCGGCTTCGATTGCAGTTGCCCGGCGGCATCGGCAAGCCAAGACCGATGCGATCGACGGCGAAACGCTGCTGCGGACGCTGATGGCCTGGGCTCGCGGCGAGCGGCGGGTCTGTTCGATGGTTGTCGCGCCGAGCCCGGAAGAGGAGGATCGCCGCCGGCTGACGCGCGAGCGTGGCACGCTGCTCAAGGAACGCATTCAGCACACCAACCGGATCCGGGGCCTTCTCAGCGGCCAAGGCATCCGGGATTACAATCCTCTTCGGCGCGATCGTTTTGAACGACTCGAGGCGCTGCGAACCGGCGATGGCCGTGAGCTGCCGGCGATGTTAAAGGCGGAAATCCGCCGTGAGCTCGATCGGATTGCGTTGGCGACAACGCAACTGGCTGCGGTTGAACGGGCCCGCGACGCGCTCATCCGAACGAACGCTGAGGAGCCCAACAACCCCGCGGCGCTGCTTCTCGAGCTCAAAGGTTTGGGCCCTGAGTTCGCCTCGCTCCTCTGGCTGGAATCGTTGTTTCGCAGTTTCGGCAACCGACGCCAGGTCGCGGCTTACGCGGGATTGGCGCCCAGCCCCTGGCAGAGCGGCGGCGTCGAACGGGATCAGGGCATTTCGAAGTCGGGCAATCGCCGCCTGCGCAAGACCATGATTGAGCTTGCCTGGTTCTGGTTGCGTCACCAGCCCAACTCGGCGTTGAGCCGCTGGTTTCAGGCGAGGGTCGGCGCCGCGAAGGGACGGATACGCCGGATCGCCATCGTCGCGCTGGCCCGCACACTGCTCGTCGCCCTGTGGCGCTATGTCACTCAGGGCGTCGTTCCCGAGGGCGTCGTGTTCAAGGCGGCCTGATCGATGGCTCAGTCCCACTCCAAGTAGCTTAAACCTAGGGATGACTTGACCCACTCCAGCGAAGCTGAACGCGACGGCTTCGCCGGATCCGGGCGGGCGGTGACCGCGGATTGACCCCCCGGGCTGAAATACGCCGTGAAAAAGGATGGTCCCGCCAACCCGAGCCCGACGCCCTCGAGCATGAGGGATTATGGTCCGAGA
>JAFAHL010000212.1 GCA_019237215.1 Hyphomicrobiales bacterium
CTTGCCGGCGAAGGGCTGGTTCGCCAGCCGCGACACCCAGTCGATCGCGTTCTTGAGGCCGCCGGGAACGCTGAAATTGTATTCGGGCGTGCAGAAAATCACCCCGTCCGCGGCGCGGATGGCGTCGGCGAGCGTGTTGACCGGCGCGGGAAAGCCGCTCGAGTTCTGGATGTCGGCGTTGTAGAGCGGAAAGTCGGCAAACGAGGGGGCGGGCTTGACGGTCATGCCGTCGGGCGCGAGCGACGGCAACAGCCGCTGCACCATGGCGTTGAAGGAGCCTTTGCGGAGCGAGCCGCAGATCGAGACAACATTCAAAGTGGCCATGACAATCTCCAGCCTATTGATGACATGGGGTGGCGTCGACGCGGCGGGCTCCGTCCGGCATCATGCCGCGCAGAGCGCACACCGGTCTCGGACCATTGCGCCTACTTCTCGTTCTCGATCGGGTTTGCCAGCACGCCCACGCCCTCGATCTCGATCTCGCAGGTATCGCCCTGCTTCATCCACACCGGGTTCGGCTTGCGCGCGTGCCCGACGCCCGACGGCGTGCCGGTGAAGACGATGTCGCCGGGCTCGAGCGTCATGCCCTGCGTGATGTAGGCGATGGTCTCGGCGACCGGAAACATCATGTTGTCGGTGTTGTCGGACTGCATGACCTGCCCGTTGAGCCGCGTCTGGATTTTCAAGCCCTTGCCGCCGGCCGGCAGCTCGTCGGCCGTGACCATCCACGGGCCGAACCCGCCGGTGCGGTCGAAATTCTTGCCCATGTCCCACTGCGTGGTCTTGCGTTGATATTCGCGCACAGAGCCTTCGTTGCCGCAGGAGTATCCGGCAATGCACGAATATGCGTTCGCAGCCGTGAGGTGCTTGGCCCGCTTGCCGACGACGAAGATGAGCTCGGCTTCGTAGTCGAGCGTCTCGGAGGTCTTCGGCCGGATGATCGGTTGCCCGTGCGGCACCAGCGAGCTGCGGCCGCGCATGAAGATGGTCGGGAATTTCGGAATGTTGTCGCGCTGCGAGCCTTCCTTGACATGTTCGAGATAGTTCAGCCCGAGGCAGATCACTTTGCCCGGCGCCGCCACCGGCAAACCGTAGGCCAGACCCTCGAGCGGGCGGCGCGCGCTCGCGGGCGCGCGTTTGGCGGCGTCCTTGAGCGCGGACAGATCGCCGTTGCCACGGCGCAGACATTCGCCCAGATCGCCGGGAATGGCCTTGTCGACCGCTTGCAGATCGATGACCTGATCGCCCTCGATCACGCCGAGATGCAGCACGCCGTTG
This sequence comes from Hyphomicrobiales bacterium, assembly GCA_019237215.1. Classification (GTDB taxonomy): domain Bacteria; phylum Pseudomonadota; class Alphaproteobacteria; order Rhizobiales; family Xanthobacteraceae; genus VAZQ01. The sequence continues at coordinate 1,279 of JAFAHL010000212.1, forward strand.
GCTTCGAAACCGACGATTTTCATGGTCGCTCCCTACGAAATTTGCGTTGCTTGTAGCAGCGGCGCGGCGGATCGGTAAAGCGAAAGAGACTTCTCCGTTCGTCCCCGCGAGGGGCACCCCGCGACGCTGGCGTCGCGGGGATCCCGTTGCGGGGACCCAGCTCTGGATTCGCAGCATAAGCGCGTTTACGCGCGTCCATAGCCCGCGAAGACGGGCGTGAACGCCCTTGAGGACGCGCTATGCGCGGGCATGAGCGGTGGATGCCGAGCGCGCTCGCTTGCGACGGTGACCCCGATCACGCCGCGCGGGCGAGGAAATGCGCCCGCAGCATCTCGCGCCCGGCGCGGCCGGCTTGCAGGTCAACGGCGTTGACGACGGCGAGTCGAAAGCCGCCGGGCGGCATGGCGTGGCGCTCGGGTTCCTTGTCCTCGTGAAACGTGATCTGCACGCTCGAGACGCCGGGCAGGCGGCGCACCTGCGCCACGAGCGCTCCCGGCGGATGGCGATAGCGCGGACCGTGCGGCCCGAACAGCACGACGCTGTATCCGTCGCGCCGGTCTTGATCGGCGAAGTCCCAGCGCAGCTCCCGGTAGAGGCGCACGAGCGCATCGACCCAGCCGGCGCCATAGAGGTCCGGCCATTGATCGCTCATGCGCAGATGCACCTCGATCATGCGACCGCCGATGGTCTCGGTGTTGAGGATGCCGGTGTAGCCCTTGAGATGCGCCCGGATCCACGCGCCGCAATACGCCTCGATGCCGCCATCGTGCGCGGCGTGCACGGTCCAATGATCGAACGTGCCTTCCCCGCCGGGCTCTCCCGTCGCGTGGCGCCACCAGCGCGGCTCGCCGTCGACGACCGCGACGTCGGAACTGACATGGCGGCCATCCAAGAGCGTCATCCACATGTGCCCGGGCGCAAGGCTCGCCTCGTACTCCGCTTGCGAGGAGAGCACGCGGCTCGCGACCCCCATGCCCTTGAGATTGGTGATGGGCTTGGAGAACACGGGAAATCGCGGCGGCGGCACGCCGTGCGGTCCGGCATCGAGACCCTGGCTCAACGCAATCGCGGTCTTGTCGTAGACCCAGCGATGATCCGGATACCAAAGCCAGGCGTCGCTGTCTTCGGTCGGAATGTTCACATCCGGCGGACAGGCGGCGCGTTCGAAATACTGCAGGCGCCAAGGATCGGCTTCGCAGATCGGCATAGACGTCATGTTGTTGCCGTCGTCCCCGCGACAGCGGGGACCCATATTCCAGAGCCGGGATTATGGGTCCCCGCCTCTGCGGGGACGACAGCTATTTGAGTTGGCCAACCGAATTATGCCTCAGACCGGGCGGGCTGCGCAAAGGGCGCGCGCTTGGCGCGCCGTGCCCACGAAGCTCGTCAATGCCGCGAAAGACGCGTGGCACGCTGAACTTTGCCCATCCTGCGAAAAGGGCCTCAGCGGTCCTCGAACCTCAGCGCATGGATGGAAAAGTTTGCGCCGGCGTCGGTCCATGTGGCGGCGGGAGTCCATCCCGATCCGCGCGCCAAGGCCGCAAAGTATTCGAGCGTGTATTTATAGCTGTTCTCGGTGTGAATCGTCTCTCCCGTGCGGAATTCGACGGTGCGTCCGGCCACGCTGACCTTCTGACGCCTCTTGCTGACGAGATGCATCTCGATGCGATGGCGCTCGCGATTGTAGAAAGCGCGGTGGCCGAAGTTTTCGAGTTCGAAATCGCCGTTGAGCTCGCGATTGATCCGCGCCAGCAGATTGAGATTGAACTTCGCGGTCAGGCCGGCTGCGTCATTGTAAGCGGCATTGAGGATGCCCGGGTCCTTCACCAGGTCGACCCCGATGATCAACGCGGCGCCGCGTCCCAGCATGCGCCCGGCGTGGCGCAGGAACGAGGAGGCTTCATGCGGCTCGAAATTTCCGATGGTCGATCCGGGAAAGAATCCGGTATGAGCCATTCCCGCGGCCGCGGCCGGCAATGAGAACGGCTGGGTGAAATCGGCCTCGACCGGGAGCAGCGCGAGGCGCGGATAGTCACGTCGAAGCGCCTCCGTCTCCTGAACCAGCATCTGGGAGGAAATGTCGACCGGCACATAGGCCGCGATCGTCGGCGCCGCCGCCAGCAGGATCCTCACCTTCCTGCTCGAGCCGCTGCCGAATTCGACCAACGCCGAGTCGGCGGGAAAAAAGCGCGCGATCTCGCCCGCCCGCTCGCCCAGGATCTGCAGCTCGCAACGCGTCAGATAATATTCCGGCGATGCGGTGATATCCTCGAACAGTTGCGCGCCGATCTCGTCGTAGAAGTATTTCGGGGGAAGCTGCTTGGGCCGCGCCGTCAAGCCGGCAATGACGTCGCGCGCAAACGGCGAATCCGCGTCGGCGGGTTCGTAGCGAAGCGCAGCCTGGATCTGGGCAGCCATCCTCAACTCCGGTGGTCGCGCGTTTGGCACGCGCACTCATTCGACATAGTCCAAGAGCCTGAGCCCGCTGAACTGCCAGCGCGCCGACGGATAGAAGAAATTGCGATAGCTCGCACGGGCGTGGCCCGCCGGCGTCGCATGCGAGCTTCCACGCAAGACCATCTGGTTGATCATGAACTTGCCGTTGTACTCACCGAGCGCGCCGTCTGCGGCGCGGTAGCCCGGATAGGGCAGGTAAGCGCTGCGCGTCCACTGCCACACGATGCCGAAGGCGTCATCGAGAAGATTTGCGCGCGCCGCCACTTCCCATTCCGCCTCCGTCGGCAAATGCTTGCCGGCCCAGCGCGCGAAGGCGTCGGCCTCGTAGTAGCTCACATGCGCAACCGCCGCGTCCGGATCGACCGGACGCAGCCCGCCGAGCGTGAACGAATACCACGCGCCATCG
>JAFAHL010000253.1 GCA_019237215.1 Hyphomicrobiales bacterium
GCGGGCGAGGCATCCGTGCCGGCGCCTTCGAGGCTCGCGCCGATGTCGCACACGACGACAGCGGCGCCCTCGCGCGCCATCATCAGCGCAATGCCGCGGCCGATGCCGCGGCCGGCGCCGGTGACGATTGCGACTTTGCCGGCCACCATCCCGGTCATGAAGCTGTCTCCTCGATGCGGCCGTGGACGCGTCTCGTCATCGGTTTATCCCCAGACCTCGTCCGCGACCTCGACGAGGCGGCGCAGCTTTGCCCACTGCTCGTCTTCGCTCAGCAAATTGCCCTCCTCGGTCGAGGCGAAACCGCATTGGCCGGAAATGCAGAGCTGGTCGAGCGAAGCGTATTTCGCCGCCTCGTCGATGCGGCGCTTGAGCTCGTCCTTGCTTTCGAGCTTGCCGCTCTTGGTGGTCACGATTCCGAGCACGACGAGCTTGCCTTTCGGCAGCATGTGCAGCGGTTCGAAGCCGCCGGAACGCGAATCGTCGTACTCCATGAAATATCCATGCACCTTGATCTTGCTGAACAAGATTTCTTGCACCGCGTCGTAGCCGCCGGTGCCCATGAAGGTCGATTTATAATTGCCGCGGCACAGGTGCATGGTGATGGTCATGTCGGAGGGGATGTCCGACATCGCGGTATTGATGAGGTCACCATAAAGCTCGCCGAGGCGTTCGGGATCGTCGCCGCGCGCGGTCATCTGCGCCCGGTATTTCGGATCGCACAGCATGGCGATGAAGACCTCGTCGAGCTGGAGGTAGCGGCAGCCGGCGTCGGCGAAGGCGCGCACCGCCTTGCGGTAGGCCTGCCCGAGATCGGCGAAGAAGCGATCGAGCTCGGGATAGACGGCCTTGTCGATGGGGGTCATCACCGGACGACCGTAGATCGCCGAGGGGGCGGGGATCGTGATCTTCGGCGTGCGCTTGGTGTGCGCCTGGACGAATTTGAAATGCTCGATCATCGGATGGCCGGAAAATCCGAGCTTGCCGGTGACGCGCACCCCCTCGTTGCGGGTCGTAACGCCGGCAAATGCGATGCCAGTATCCATGACGTGGCGTTCGACACCGTCGAGGCCCCAGAGAAAATCGAGGTGCCACCAGGACCGGCGAAACTCGCCGTCGGTGACGGCTTGCAGCCCCACCTCCTCCTGCTTCTTGATCACGCGCTCGATCTCGCGGTCCTCGACCGCCTTGAGTTCCGCCGCGCCGATCTCGCCCTTCGCGCGCTTCTCGCGCGCCGCCTTCAGCGGCGCAGGCCGCAAGAGGCTACCCACGTGATCGGCGCGGAATGGGGGTTTGGCTCGCTTCATGACTGGACCTGTCTCGCCGGCATCATCGCCTCGTCGTGGTCGGCATCATCCCCACACCTCATCCGCCACCTCCACGATCCGCCGCAGCTTCGCCCACTGCTCGTCCTCGGCCAGGATATTGCCTTCCTCGCTCGAGGCGAAGCCGCATTGCGGGGAGAGGCAGAGCTGCTCGAGCTCGACGAATTTCGCCGCCTCGTCGATGCGGCGCTTGATCGCGTCCTTGGATTCGAGCGTGCCGCTCTTGGAGGTAACGAGGCCGAGCACCACGATCTTACGCTTGGGCACGAAGCGCAGCGGCTCGAAGCCGCCGGCGCGGTCGCTGTCGTATTCCATGAAGTAGGCATCGATATCGATCTCGTTGAACAGAATCTCGGCCACCGGCTCGTAGCCGCCGGAGGCCACGAAGCTCGATTGAAAATTGCCGCGGCACAGATGCATCGCCTTGGTCATGTCGGCGGGGACGTCGGAGATCGCGGCGTTGATCATACGGGCATAGATGTGGGGCAACGTCTGCGGGTCGTCCCCGCGCTCGGCGACGAACGCGCGCAGCTTCGGGTCGCAGAGATAGGCGAAGTTGACCTCGTCGAGCTGCAGATAGCGGCAGCCGGCGTCGGCGAAGGCGCGCACCACCGCGCGATAGCTCTCCCCGAGATCGCGGTAAAAATCGTCCATCGCCGGATAGATCGACGCCGGCACCGCGTCCCGCCCGTAGCGAAAATGCAACGACGACGGCGAAGGGATCGTCATTTTCGGCATCGCCTTGGCATGCGCGGCGACGAACTTGAAATGTTCGGTCATGGGATGCGCGCCGTCGGCGCCGAGCTTGCCGATGACGCGCAGCATCATCGGCTTGGGTTGCCGGCCCTGGAACTTGATCTTGCGCTCGCCGAGATAGACTTCGACGCCGGAAAGCTTGCCGAGAAAATCGTAGTTCCAAAACGCGCGGCGGAACTCGCCGTCGGTGACGGATCGCAGCCCAATGTCCTCTTGCTTGCGGATAACCTTCTCGATCTCGCGGTCTTCGACCGCGGCGAGCTCGGCAGCGCTGATCTCGCCGCGCTCACGCTTGCCACGCGCCGCTTTGAGCGCGGCGGGGCGCAGCAAGCTACCCACGTGATCGGCGCGAAACGGCGGCTTGGTGCGGGGCATGTCTTGCCCTATCGCTGACGCAGGGCAACATCGAGCAAGCGGCCGATCACTCCGC
>JAFAHL010000350.1 GCA_019237215.1 Hyphomicrobiales bacterium
CTTGGGACTGGAGCGTGTCGGGATTGAGGATGATTTCTTTGCGCTTGGTGGGCATTCGCTGTTGGCGACGCGTCTGATCAGCCGCATCCGTTCGAGCCTTGATGTTGAGCTATCGATCCGCAGCCTGTTTGAAGCGCCGACGGTAGCCGGGCTGGTCGAACGTCTTGACGAAGGCTCTCCGACCCGGTCGGACCTTGAACCTCTGCTGCCGATTAGACCCCATGGAATCATGCAGCCTCTGTTCTGCATCCACCATGCGGGAGGATTCAGTTGGCCCTATTCAAGGCTCATCAGTCATCTTCCATCGGACTATCCGATCTACGGCTTACAGGCACGCAATCTCACTCAGCCGAAAATGCTGCCCAATACCATCGAGGAAGTGGCCGCAGATTATCTCAACCTTATTCGCGAGATTCAGCCTGCGGGACCTTACAGCCTGCTTGGCTGGTCCTTTGGCGGCTTAGTGGCTCACGCGATTGCCACTCACCTCCAGTCCGTGGGGCAAGAGGTCACACTGCTCGCCCTTCTCGACAGCTATCCGAGCGAGCGTGAGTACTCGCTACGCCGTCGCCATGAGGAGCGCGAAAGAGAGGTTCTTTTTGCCGGGGTCGCCGATCCGATACGGACGATGGTGGACACCTTGCGTCACGACGGACATCTGCATTCCATACTTAAGGAACATCACTATGAGGCTATCATCAACGGCTACGAGAACAGCGTTCGTCTCATGAGGACGTTCTTGCCACAGCAGTTTCATGGCGATATTTTGCTTTTCGTGGCCACGCAAGGCGAAGTCAAGCCATCGCATGAAATCTGGACGCCATATGTCGACGGTGAGATCAAGGTCCATCAAATCAACTGTGCCCATGAGGCGATGATGGATCCTCTGCCGGCCGCGAGGATCGGTCGGATACTGACTACTGAACTCGATAACCGGCGAGCGGCCACGAGAGTCCGCCTCAAAGGAGGACAATATGACTAATCCATTTGAAGACGAAAACGGCATCTACCATGTTTTGATCAATGACGAAGGACAGTATTCCCTTTGGCCAAGCTTTATAGATGTCCCCGATGGCTGGACCATCATTCGTAAGTCGGACAGCCGCGCCGCTTGCCTCGAATTCATAAATCAAAATTGGACTGATATGCGGCCCAACAGCCTCATCAAAAGTATGAACGAATCGGTCGCGAGCCAGCAACAAAAAGGAAATCCGTCTAAGTCATAGTCGTTTCATGACGTTTTTCGACTTCATCTACTACCTCAAGGCATTTCAAAAATTTCCAGAAGAGGGCGGCAGCGTTCCAGGCCAAGCTATCGACGGCTGAGGCGCTGGCATATCAGGCCGAGAAAGGTCATCAGCTCTCTTTGATCGAAAGATCATGCAACGTCGCCCCGCTTTCGAAATGCTCGATGAAAATCTGGCCGATGCTGCGGGTGCAGGCAACCGCCGTGATCGAGGAGACTACAAGTCCCATGAGGGCGCCAGACGGCACGACGAAAAAGAGCGTTGATGTCGTGACTGTCGCGAATCCGGTGGGCACGGTGCCTCCCACGAGGCCTACGATGATGGCGCGAGCTCGATCACGCTCGAACGGCACGCCATAAAGATCGCTCAGCATCTTCACCATGCGGATGATGATGGTCGTAATGCCGGCAACGCTGGCTACTGGGAGCGGGACAATTCCGCCAACCGCTGAGTAGGCGGCATAGCGCGCTACGATCGCGCGCGCTCGTGCTTGGCGTTTCGCCAGATTGCTCTCAGCGAACGTTCGCGCTCCGCGGGTTGAAGTCGCCTTGACGGGCACTGCAGAGGCCTGCGTCTTCTCGATGACCTCGCCCATAGGCGCCGTAACAGCCACTCCGTTTGCCGATTGATTCGGCGCCGTCGTGGCGATGAGCGCACCTCGCCACTCCCTTGAGCGATCAGCGGCCATGACCTCACGCATCCCATCGATCGGGTGTATGATTGCGTTGGGAAGTTTTTTCTTACTCACGCTCATGCCGCCTGTTTGATGGCGAGAATGTTGTCGACCTCCGCCGCGATCGCCGCGATGTCGCGCGCAGCGGGTCCAGCACGGTCGATGAGACTCGGCGTCGCACCCCAGAGTGCGGCTTCCGCATAGACAACACGGTTGGTCATCTCGCTTTCGAGCAGCGGGAAGCCGGCTGCGGCGAGTTCGGAACGAATGTGCTTGGCGATGATGGACTCGCGCGTCGTTTGGGTAAGCACGCAGCGGAAGATCGGTCGCCAATCGCTCGCACCATTAATGAGCATGTTGAGTGTATCGAGCATGCGATCGACATCAAATGGTGAAGGCTTGACCGGGACGAGGACAAAATCGCTTGCAGCGAGACATGTCAGCGTCGTCTCCGAGCGAAAGCCCGGGGTGTCAATGATGATGGGGCCGCCCGCGCCGCCGAGACGGCGTGCCGCTTCGGAGGCGTGCTCGGTCGCATCCTCGACTACGGGCACCCCGCCGAGCCCCCGTTCGCGCGCGGCGAGGCGCGCGATCGAGCGCTGCGGATCGGCATCGATGATCGTCGGGTGGCGCCCCTCAAGATGCCAATGAGCCGCAAGGCAGCTTGCGAGCGTACTTTTGCCGCTGCCGCCCTTCATCGTCGCCACCGTGATGATCGTGCCCATCTCTCGTCCGGCTAAAGCCGCCAACGCAACGAATCATCCGAATCGATGTTATCGTTTTCTTGGAGAACTGCCTACCTTGGCAATATTGGGCCGCGAAGGGGGACGGGGCCCCATTCAATGCGCTTTCAGGGCGTCGTCGCCGTGCCGGCAAGCTTGCCGTAGGCTTCGAGTCTCGAACGCACGCGATCCCAGCTGGGTTCGCTCGGAATACCAAACCGCAACCATTTCGGTCGTTCGCGGAAGGCGCGCACGATTATTCCGGCGGTTCCAAGATGCTGAAAAATCTCATGGGCGCGGCGCGTGCGAACCAACCGGAACAACGCTGTGCCGCCGAGAAGCTCGACTCTTGCCTCCGCCAATAGGCGGTCGAGCTTTCCCGCGGCGCTCGCCAGCCGGATACGAGTAGCCTCGATCCAAGCATGATCTGCAAGGGCCTGTTCGGCGATGGCGATAGCAGGACCGGATACCGCCCACGGGCCCAAGGACGCGTTGAGCTTTGCTGCGAGATCCGGCGCAGCGAGCGCGAAGCCCAGCCTCAGCCCCGGGAGGCCGAAGAACTTCCCGAAGGACCGCAGCACGATGATGTTGCCGCGGTGTATTTCGCCCGCCACGCTCGCCCCTGGCGGCCCGACATCCATGAACGCTTCGTCGACGGCGAGAAGGCCACCCCGGACGCTCAAATCGTCCGACAACGCCGACAGCCTCTCTTTCGTGATGATGCGGCCATCTGGATTGTTCGGATTGACGACCACGGCGAGGTCAACTGCGCCCAGCTCATCGATGTCGCTGACATCCATGACGGCATGCCCGGCCAGGGCCGCGGCCCGCGCATGCTCGGAATAGGTCGGACCGAGAACGCCCGCGCGGCCGGGGGGCACGAGCGCCGCCAGCAACGGCAACAGGATCTGGGTGCCCGGCGCGCACACCACGTGAGTGGCCGATGGAGCTCCATACGTTCGCGCCGCGATCTCACGGAGCCGAATCTGCGCCGCGGAATCGGGCAGTCGCGTGAACACGTTGGCGGCAAGGGGCGGTAGGGGGTAGGGATAGGGATTGATTCCCGTTGACAGGTCGATGAAAGGTTGCGGCGCGTCGGGAAACAACCGTCGCGCTGCCGCGAGGTCGCCGCCATGTTCGAGCGGCGTGGCTTCCGAACGGGAGAACATGGCTGTCGCGCTCACGCTTCTCGCCCTCCTGATCGAGGCTATGGCCGGTTATCCGGATCGCCTGGTGCGATCAATTGGTCATCCCGTGATCTGGATGGGCGGCTTGATCGCGGTATTGGAGCGCCGATGGAACCGCGAAACCATGGCTCCCGCGCTGCGACGCACGCTCGGGACTGTCGCAGTTGTTCTGCTCGTTGGCATTGTCACCGTGGCGGCGTTCATGATCGAGCGCGGACTCCTGATTCTGCCGTTTGGGTTGATCGGTGTTGGGGTTATCGCCAGCACATTGATCGCCCAACGAAGTCTGTACCGACACGTCGCGCGTGTTGCCGACGCGCTCGATAATGCCGGCCCCGCTAGCGGGCGCGAAGCGGTATCGCACATCGTCAGCCGTGACACCAACGCGCTTGACGAAGCAGGTGTTGCCCGTGCGGCGATCGAAAGCCTGGCAGAGAATTTTTCCGACGGGGTGGTTGCGCCTGTCCTCTGGATGATCATCGCTGGGCTCCCCGGCGCGGCAATTTATAAGGCCGTCAACACGGCGGACAGCATGATCGGGCATCGTACCGCGCGTTTCCAGGCCTTCGGTTGGGCGGCTGCACGCTTCGATGACTTGCTCAACTTGCCGGCATCGCGGCTCTCGGCTCTGCTCATCATCGCGGCGGCTGCGGCAACGAAAGGGACTTCGGCATCGGCCGCCTGGCGCGCGGTGCGGCGCGATGCCCGTCACCACCGCTCGCCGAACGCGGGCTACCCGGAAGCGGCAATGGCAGGAGCGCTCGGTCTTGCGCTCGCAGGTCCGCGCAGTTATGCCGGCGTCCATGTCGACGATGCTTTCATGGGAAACGGACGGTATGCGGCAAAAACCAACGACATTCGAGCAGCGCTCGGACTTTACCGTCGTGCCGACGCGATCTTGATCGGACTTGTCGCCATGCTGGCCGCCGCCCTCATCGCGACAGGCTGAGCAAGCGATCGAGGTCGATGTGCGCTGCAAGATGTTTCGCGAGCCGATCCAGGGTTTCATCAACCAACGCGTCGTACGCGATCGCTGTCTGACCTACCCCAAAGCGCTGGAGCCACGCAGTGCGTTGGCGATCGTCGGCGAATAGGCCGTGGATGTAAGTTCCGCTGACGCGTCCATCGGCCGAAACTGCCCCCTCCGACGAGCCATTGGAAAGCCGAGCAAAAGGCCGCGCGCGGTCCGGCCCTTCGGTCAGGCCCATGTGCATCTCGTATCCGGAGAACGGGATTCCGTCGCTGGTCGTGCCGCGGACCGGCTCGAGGCGCTTGTCTGCGGTCAAAATCGTCTCGACATCGAGCAGGCCGAGACCATCCGCGGCAGCAGCCGGTCCCTCGACTCCATGCGGATCCCGTACGGTGCGTCCCAGCATCTGATATCCGCCGCACAGTCCTAAAACGCTGCCGCCGCGCCGCACGTGCGCGCCGATGTCGACGTGAAAGCCTGCCTGCTGCAGCACGGCCAAATCGGCAATCGTTGCCTTCGCGCCGAGCAAGATGACGAGGTCGGCGTCGCCGGGAAGCGCGTTGCCGGGCCGAACCCGGACGAGATCCACCGTCGGCTCGGCGTCCAACGGGTCGAGATCGTCAAAGTTGGCGACATGCGGCAGGATTGGGACGGCAATCTTGATCCTTGCGTTTGGCTTGGTGACTCGGGCGCCGTCGAGTGCGAGAGCATCCTCCGCGGGCAACAGCCGAGCGTCGGGAAAGAACGGCACCAGCCCGAGCGGCTCCCATCCGGTAGCGCGCGCGATCGTCGCCATGCCGTCGGCGAACAGCATCGGATCGCCGCGAAACTTGTTGACGAGAAAGCCGCGAATTTGCGCTGCGTCTCCTGCGTCGATCACCGTTTTGGTGCCGACCAGGCTCGCGATCACACCGCCGCGGTCGATATCGCCGATCAGCACGACCGGCACGTCGGCCGCGCGTGCAAATCCCATATTGGCGATGTCATTCGCGCGCAGGTTTACTTCCGACGCGCTGCCGGCACCCTCGACGAGCACGATGTCCGCATCGCTCCTGAGGCGGGCGTAGCTGTCGAGGACGAAGCGTGCCAGATCGGGCTTCATGTGTTGATAGGCAGCAGCCTTGGCGGTCGCGTGAACGCGGCCCTCGACCACGACCTGCGCGCCGACCTCGCTTTGTGGTTTGAGCAGCACTGGATTCATGTGCACGTTGGTCGGTGTGCGTGCGGCTCGTGCCTGCAGCGCCTGCGCGCGACCAATCTCGCCACCGTCCGCGGTCACTGCCGCGTTGTTGGACATGTTTTGCGGCTTGAACGGGCGAACCCTGAGCCCGCGGTTTGCCAAAGCCCGAGCGAGGCCCGCGACAATCAGCGATTTGCCGACGTCCGAGCCCGTGCCCTGGAACATGAGTGCGCGGGCGGCCAAAGTTAAAACTCGATTCCGGCCTGGGCTTTCACGCCGGCAGCGAAATGGTGCTTCACCAGCGTCATCTCGGTGACGAGATCGGCTGCGGCGATCAGTTCCGGCTTGGCGTTGCGGCCGGTGACGGCAACGTGAAGACTGGGCCTGCGCGCCTTCAATGCGGTGACGACGGAGTGCAGGTCGAGGTAATCATACCGGAGCGCGATATTGAGTTCGTCGAGGATCACGAGCCCGAACGTCGGATCAGCCATGAGCTCGAGCGCCTTCGCCCAGGCACGCTCCGCTGCTGCGATGTCGCGCTTGAGGTCCTGCGTCTCCCAGGTGAAGCCCTCGCCCATGGTGTGCCAGGATACTTGGTCGGCGAACGCGGCAAGCGCATCGCGCTCCGCCGAATGCCATGCGCCTTTGATGAACTGCACGACGCCAACCCGATGGCCGCGGCCGAGCATGCGTAGCGCGAGCCCGAACGCGGCCGTGGATTTCCCCTTGCCGGGGCCGGTATGAACGATAAGGAGACCTTTCTCGATGGTCTTGCCGGCGACCTCGGCATCCTGCACCGCTTTGCGCTTCGCCGTCTTGGTGCGATGGCGTTCGACCTCAGTCTCGTCGATCGGTTTCATTACGGGCTCCCCTTGATGGTGAGCGGCACTCCGGCGACGACGAGAACGACGCGATCTGCGCGTGCGGCAATCCGTTGGTTGAGCTGGCCTTGCAGGTCGCGGAATCGACGGCCGAGAGCATTATCGGGCACGATGCCGAAGCCGACTTCGTTGGCGACCAGCACGAGCGGCGCTGCAGCTTTCGCCAACACAGCTTCAAGGCGCTCAATCTCCGCCTCGACGTCCTCACCCGCAAGCAATGCATTTGAGAGCCACAGCGTCAAGCAATCGACGAGCAAAGGTGTCGTTCCATGAGCGGCAAGCGCGCCGACGACGTCGCGTGGCGTTTCGAGCGTTCTCCACCCGGCTCCACGTCGAGCTTGGTGAGCCGCAATGCGTTCCGTCATCTCGGTGTCGCATGCTTCGGCCGTTGCCACATAAATCCACGGCGCGGGCAATGCCGTAATCAAGCTCTCGGCGTAGCGGCTCTTGCCCGAGCGGGCACCACCGAGGACGAGCGTAAGCCGGGTGCTGCCGGGCGCGGCGGACGTCGCCAAGACTTCTACGCGCCGGGAATGAGTTGCCCCATGAGGGCTGCCAACCCGACCCCGATGATCGCCGCTCCCGCAAGCCGCGGTGCAAGTTCGCAGACGCCGCCGCTACGTCGCGCGAATAGCGCAGCTGCGACCGTGAGCGCGCCCTGGATCAGGATGAGGCCCAGAAGGTACGCATGGAGCGGAGATGTCTCGGCGCCGAAAATCGACTCGCCGAAGGCATAGCCGTGGAAGATGCCTGCAACGGCAAAAAGCCCCGCCAACATCCAGACCGATAGAGTGCGACCACGCGCGAGCAGAAAGCCGGCCAGCAGCACCGAGGCCGCAACGACAATCTCGGCCCCCGGAAGGGTGATGCCGTCGACATGCAGCATGACACCGACCGCTGAGGCAACAACGAACAGCGCCGGTAGCGCCAGATTGAGGCCGCCGACGCCGACCGCGATACCGATCGCCAACAAAAAGGCCAGGTGATCCGGGCCGATGACCGGATGGCCGAGGCCGGACAAAAGACCTTCAACGAATGTCGAAGGAGTCTTGCCGCCCATCACGTGATGGGCGAATGCCGACGTTGTGAGAAGAGATAGAGCCGCGACGAGCGCCGTGCGGCCAAGGAGACGTAAAGTCATGGCATCCCCCATCCGCCTTCCACCCGAAGGCGTGGTTACGGTTGGCGTCGTCGACAGGTCTCCTGGCTCGCGGGTCGCTGCTTTCCTCCGCCTTCCCGGAGCATCCGCAGGCTCCAGTGGCTGATCGAGTGAAGCTCGCCGCTCACAGTTGCGGGGGCAGCCGCGGCTTCGGGCAAAGCCCTCACCGTGTTCCCTTTTTCGTCCCATCGAGGTGGGCATCGACGACCGCACGACTATAGTCGCCGGAGAATCGACCGCAAGCGGAACGGCGCAGCGGCATTGACAAAGCGCGGATGGCGACCGTTAAGTGGCGGCGATCGACGGTCTCTCACGCGAGAGCGAACAGGGAATGCGGTGCGGAGCGAAAGTTCCAAGGCCGCAGCTGCCCCCGCAACTGTAAGCGGCGAGCCCGTGCCACATTGCCACTGGGGATAACCCGGGAAGGCGGTGACGGGCGGCGACCCGCGAGCCAGGAGACCTGCCGTTGATTCGGTCGTGGTCCGGGCGGGGTGCCTCGGGGCCGGTCGAACCGCATCAGCACCCGCGTCGGGGCGATCGCCCCTGCGGAGCGGCACGGGTGACCTCTGTCCGGCAGCAAAGCGTGACCGATCCCGCAGTATCCACCGACGCTGCGACCGTCTACGTGTGCATCACCTGCCGATATCCGGGCGGATCGGAGAGCGAACCGCGCCCCGGTGCAATCTTGGCCGCGGCGACGGCGAAAGCCGCCGAAGGCAGCGGCGTCGTGATCAAACCAGTCCGCTGCTTGGCGAATTGCACGCGCGGCTTGAGCGCCGTCGTGCGCTGCAATGGCTGCTGGACCTACGTGTTCGGCGGCCTCGATGTCGCTTGCGGGCCGGCACTTGTCGACGGCGCACGCCTGCTGGCGGGCGCGACTGACGGCATCATGCCATGGCGGGGAAGACCGCCACCGCTCAAGCGCGGGCTCATGGCCCGCGTGCCGCCTGTCAACTTCGAGGAAGTCGAATGAGCACTTCGTCCGCGCGCGTGCCGTGCACCATCGTGACCGGTTTCCTCGGGGCCGGGAAGACGACGCTGATCCGCCACGTCCTGGCCCATGCGAACGGGCGGCGATTGGCGGTGATCGTCAACGAGTTCGGCGACGTCGGCATCGACGGGGAGATTCTCAAGGGTTGCGGCGACGAGGCCTGCCCGCAGGAGAACATCGTCGAACTGGCTAATGGCTGCCTTTGCTGCACGGTTGCCGACGACTTCGTGCCTGCGTTGGACACGATTCTGGCGCGAAAACCTGTGGTCGAGCATATCGTGATCGAGACGTCGGGCCTGGCGTTGCCGAAGCCGCTGGTCCAGGCGTTTCACTGGCCGGCGATCAAGAGTCGGGTCACGGTCGACGGAGTCGTCGCCGTGGTCGACGGCGCCGCGCTGGCCGAGGGGCGCCTCGCCGCCGACCTTGGTGCACTCGCGCGCCAGCGTGAAGCCGACACCGCGCTCGATCATGACGATCCAATCGAGGAGGTGTTCGACGATCAGATTGCCTGCGCTGATCTTGTGGTGCTCAACAAGCGCGACCTGTTGGATCCCCCAGGCGCTGAGAAAGCAATGGCCGCGATCGTGCGGGCGTTGCCGCGCGCCGTGAAAATTGTACCGGTGGCCAACGGCAAAGTGGATCCGGCGGCATTGCTCGGGCTGGGCATCGGAACGGAAGACGACATCGCCAATCGCCGCACGCGCCATGACGCGGAGCTGGAGCACGATCACGACGATTTTGAAAGCTTCGTCCTGCCGCTGCCGGAGATTTCCGATCCCGCGCGCCTCGCGGCTCGCATTGCGGCCGCGGCGGCGGATGCGAGCGTCCTGCGCGTGAAGGGATTTGCCGCGGTTGCTGGCAAGCCCATGCGCCTGCTCGTACAGGCGGTCGGTCCGCGCGTCAGCCACCACTACGACCGCGCCTGGGCCGCGGGCGAGGAGCGGCAAGGTCAGCTCATCGTCATCGGTTTGCGGGGGCTCGATCGCGACGGCGTTGCGCGAACGCTGCTAGGGTGAAGGATGCATCTGCTGGCCTCCACTTCGGCGTCCATCGACGACTTGGTCGAAGCGGTGGATCTGCGCCAGTCACCTGGTGACATCGTCATCTTGTCTTTCGCCGACAGCGATCTGTCCGGCCTTGCGACTGCCTGGGCAGCGCAGCGCGATATGCTTCCCACGGTTCGGCTCGTAAACCTGCGGGATCTGCGCCATCCGCTCTCGGTCGATCTTTGGCTCGACACCGTGGGAAGGCACGCAAAGGTCGTCGTCGTCCGCCTGCTTGGAGGGCTTGACTGGTGGCGTTAC